>CAMFPZ010000012.1 GCA_945979635.1 uncultured Eubacterium sp. | reverse complement strand
TGTATAAGAGACAGATACTTAGTTTTATCATAATTTCGGAGCTATGCCGAAGAAAGAGAGGAAAAATATGGAAAACAAAAGAGGAAGCTTTAAGGGCTCGCTCGGTTTTGTTTTAGCAGCTGCCGGAAGTGCAGTTGGATTGGGCAATATTTGGCGATTCCCTTATTTGGCAGCAAAGGATAACGGAGGCTTTTTTATTCTTTGCTATATCATTCTTGCATTGACATTCGGATTTGCTTTACTTGTAACGGAGATTGCTCTCGGCCGAAAAACAAAACAGTCCCCGCTTACCGCCTATGGAAAGATTAACAAGAACTTTAGATGGCTTGGCACACTTGCAACTGCCGTTCCTATCATCATTCTCCCGTATTATTGTGCAATCGGCGGATGGGTAATAAAGTATTTTACAACATTCGTAACCGGCAAGGGCGTTGACGCTGCCGGTGACGGATTCTTTACAGGCTTTATCGTTAGTGAAGCACAGCCTTGGATTCCGCTGATATTTATGGCAATCTTCCTTGTTGTTACTGCTGTGATTATTTTGGGCGGTGTAAACAAGGGTATTGAAAAGATGAGTAGAATACTTATGCCGATTCTTTTTATTCTTATTATCGGTATTTCAATCTTTGCTCTTACTCTTAAAAATCCTGAAACAGGTGCAACAGGAATTGATGGCTTAAAGGTTTATCTTATTCCTAACTTCAAAGAATTAACATTAAAAACTGCATTTACAACTATCTTCGATGCACTTGGACAGTTGTTCTTCTCAATAAGCGTTGCAATGGGTATTATGGTTGCTTACGGCTCTTATGTTGAGGAAGACACAAACCTTATGAAGTCGGTTAACCAAATTGAAATCTTTGATACACTCGTTGCTTTGCTTGCAGGTCTTATGATTGTTCCGGCTGTGTTCGTATTTATGGGCAAAGAGGGCATGACAGCAGGACCGGGCTTGATGTTTATTGCTTTGCCGAAGGTATTTGCAGAAATGGGAACTGTCGGTACGGTTGTAGGCGTAATTTTCTTCGTTATGGTATTGTTTGCCGCAATTACATCCTCCGTTTCGATTATGGAGGCTATTGTAGCGTCACTTATGGACCGCTTCGGCTGGAAGAGAAAAACGTCAACAATTATCGTTTTGGTATATGCAATCATTACAGGTTCGATTGTATGTCTTGGCTATAACAAGTTCTATTTTGAACTTCCTTTACCAAACGGAAGTGTCGGTCAGATTCTCGACTTGATGGACTATGTAAGCAATAATGTATTTATGCCTGTCGTTGCTCTCGCAACCTGCATTCTCTTTGGCTGGGTGGCTAAACCGAAATCAATTATCGACGAGGTAACGAAGAACGGCGAAAAATTCAACCGTAAGATTATATACACTGTAACAATTAAGTTTGTTGCTCCCGTTCTTTTAATCTTCCTTTTGCTTCAGGCATTCGGTATTGTAAAGCTTTAATTTGAACAAAAACTGTCACATTCAGAGTGATGTGGCAGTTTTTTATTGCAAATTTTTTTGCTTGAGTATATAATTGAGCTATATAGAATGAGGTGAGCTTATGAAAACTATAATGATAGGCGGAGTAGTAGAGGCTTCTGCTGTTTCGCTTGGATGTATGAGAATGAGAGATAAGTCGAAGCAGGATTGCTTTTCGGCTATAGAGACCGCCGTTGAGTGCGGTGTTACTCATTTTGACCATGCTGATATTTATGGTGCCGGCTTGAGTGAGGAAATCTTCGGTGAGTACATAAAGACTAATCCCGGATTTAGGGACAAAATTGTTTTGCAATCTAAATGTGCAATTCGTAAGGGATTTTATGATTTTTCGAAGGAACATATTATTTCGAGCGTTGAAGGCTCGCTGAAGCGACTTAATACGGATAGGCTTGATATGCTCTTGCTTCATCGTCCGGATACCCTTATGGAGCCTGAAGAGGTTGCTGAAGCATTTTATGAGCTTCAATCCGGCGGTAAGGTTCTTAATTTTGGCGTTTCAAACCATAATAAGTACCAAATTGAACTCTTGAAAACTGCTGTTGAACAGCCTATAATTGCAAATCAGCTTCAATTTTCCGTAACCGAATGCGGTATGGTGAGCTCCGGCCTTAATGTTAATATGAAGAACGAGGAATCGGTTATGCACGACGGCGGACTCTTGGAATATAGCAGAATTAATAATGTTACGATTCAAACCTGGTCGCCATTTCAGGCAGGCTTCTTTAAGGCTCCGTTTGTCGACAATGATGATTATCCTGAGCTGAATGCAAGACTCCAAGAATTTGCCGATAAGTATAATACAACAAAAACCACTATTGCCGGTGCTTGGATTCTTCGCCATCCTGCCAAAATGCAGCTTATTTGCGGCTCTATGACTCCTTCAAGAATTAGGGAGATTTGTGCTGCAAGTGATATTTGTTTGTCCCGTGAGGATTGGTATTCGCTTTATCGTGCCGCAGGCTATCGCTTGCCATAAAGAAAAAACGCCCTACGGCGTTTCAGACTGTTGATAAAGTGGGTTGAAGCACACAATATAGCCTAAACTAAATTGAATTGAATTGAATTGAGCCTTCTTTGTGTAAAGGGAGGTAACATGGCTTTGCCGTGACAGAAAAATTATAAAGCTGCCTTGGACATCGAATCCAAGGCAGTTTTTTTATTTCTCAACAGTTACCCCTGTGTATTTTTCTTTTTTGTTAGCAATGATACTCCGAAAATCAGTGCGAGTAATGCAATTGCAAAAATCATCCATCCGATAAGAGCTGATTTGCCCTGCGGCTTGAAGAAATCATAGTATCCCTTGAGATATACCGCTGTAACTATGATGGGTAAAATATATTGCATATACGCTCTTGACCATTTAGGAAATTTTATGCCTGTACCCTCGTTTGCTTCTTTGAGGAAATTTTCAAATCCCCAACCGTTCTTTCTGACACAGAACAAAACGAAAAGCAGACTTCCCAACGGAAGAAGATTATAGGAAACAATGAAGTCCTCGAGATCCATAATGCCGGTGCCCTCACCGAGAGGCTGAATTTTAGAAAGAACATTGAAGCCGAGTATTGCAGGAATTGAAATTGCTGTGATTATTGCAAAGTTGACACCGACAGCCCTTGAACGCTTCCAACCCTTCATATCCATAAAGGTCGCTATTAGGTTTTCGAAAACGGCTACGATAGTTGAAAGTGCCGCAAAGGACATAAAAACGAAGAACATCGTGCCCCAAATTCTTCCTCCTGCCATTTGGTTAAACAGGTTGGGAAGAGTTATAAAGAGAAGGGAGGGACCGCTGTCGGGCTGCACACCGAAAGCGAAGCAGGCAGGAATAATAATGAAGCCCGCAGTTAGAGCAACGAATGTGTCCAGTACCATAACATTTATTGCCTCTCCACCGAGTCTTTTTTGTTTTCCGAGATAGCTTCCGAATATTTCCATAGCTCCGATTCCGAGGCTTAAGGTAAAGAAAGCGTGGGACATAGCGGCGAAAATAGCCGTTCCAAATCCCTGTTCCTTTACTGAAGCGAAATTTGGTACAAGATAAAACTTGAATCCTTCGCCTGCGTTAGGTAGGGTTGCTGAGTGAACTGCAAGAGCCACCATCAGCACTATAAGCAGACTCATCATAATTTTTGTGATTTTTTCGACTCCGTTTTTTACACCCAACGAGCAAATCCCGAAGGATATTGCTATTGCTATAAATGCCCAAAGTCCCATAGTCTGCGGTTGTCCGAGCATTTCACCGAATACTGCTCCGACCTGTTCAACGCTTAGTCCTGCAAGCCGTCCTGTTATTTCGAGGTATGCGTAATATAGCATCCAACCGCCTACCATTGTATAAAACGACATAAGCAAAAAGCATCCGATTATACTAATCCATTTTAGGTTATGCCATTTTGTTCCCTGTGGCTCAAGCTTTTCAAATGCCCTGCCCATACCGAGCTGACTTCCTCTACCTATTGCAAATTCTGCTACCAAAATAGGAAATCCCAGCAAAATTAAGAACAAAAGATACATAACGATAAATGCCGCACCGCCGTACATTCCGCAAATGTATGGGAATTTCCATACATTTCCTATGCCGACTGCACATCCTGCCGATACCAGAATAAAGCCTAGTCTTGATGCAAATGTTTCTCTTTTTTCCATAGCGTACATCCTTTTGAAATAAACGATTTTTATTTATAGTATCAAAATTTGTGATATTGGTCAATATTTAATTAACGGTGTTGTACTTAATTTTTGCTTTGCGTTGATTTTTTTGGAGTATATGGTATAATCTAAAATATGTATGGAGGCGTGCGTATGAATATTAACGACATAATGAATGGATTTGAAATTGTTGATATAAGGGAAGAAAGGGAGCTTTGCGGCCGTGCTGTTCAAATGAAGCACATAAAGTCAGGTGCAAGATTGCTTTGGCTCGATAGACCTGATGTGAACAAAACATTTTCAATAACCTTTAGAACTGTTCCGAGCGACGACACGGGTATATTTCATATTTTGGAGCATAGCGTTCTTTGCGGCTCCGAAAAATATCCTCTAAAGGAGCCGTTCGTCGAGCTTATTAAAAATAGTATGAATACATTTTTGAACGCTTTGACCTTTAGCGACAAGACTATGTATCCTATCTCGAGCAAGAATGATAAGGATTTCTTTAACCTTATGGATGTTTATCTCGATGCGGTTTTCAATCCTATGATTTACTCTAAACCGGAGATTTTCTATCAGGAGGGATGGCATTACGAGCTCAACGAGAACGGAAAAATCGGCTACAAGGGTGTAGTATTTAACGAAATGAAGGGTGTATATGCGGATTCGGAGAATGTGAAGGAGAATGCCGTTTGCTCCTGTCTGTTTCCGGATAATTGCTATAGCTGTGAATCGGGCGGTCATCCAAAAAGCATTCCGGATTTGACCTATGAGCAATTTGTGGAGGGCCACAGAAAGTACTACCATCCTTCCAATAGCTATATAATTCTGGACGGAGATTTGGATATTGAAAAGGTGACCGAGCACATTGACTCGAATTATTTGAGTAAATATACTGCTATCGAGCCCTGTCCGATGCCGAATCACCAAAGTGCAGTAAAATCATCGCTTACGCAGGTGTATTTTGAACAGTCAAAGGATATGCCGCTGGAAAACCAAAGCTCGCTTGAACTCGGATATGTTATCGGTGATTTTGACGACAAGCAGAGGATTTATTCTTCCCGTATTATCGGCGATATTCTTTGCGAGAATAATCAGTCTTACCTCACAAAAGCACTTCTTTCAAGAGGCTTGGCGGAGGATATCAGCGTTCATATTATAGATGGAATATATCAGCCTTACGCTGTTTTGGATATTAAGAATATTGATGAAAATAAGGCGAACGAGATTCAACAGACTGTCAATTCGCTTTTGTCGGAGCTTTGCCAAAATGGCATTGATAGAGCGGAGCTTGAGGCGGCAATATCTAATTTTGAATTCCAAATTAAGGAAAAGGATTTCGGATATCCCAGAGGACTGTTCTATGCTATGAGTGCTATGGAAACATGGCTTTATGACGGAAACCCTCTTGATAATATTATCACGGGCTCAATATTTGATGATTTGAGAAAAAAAGCAGACGATGGTTATTTCGAAGAATTAATCAGAGAGCTCTTTATTGAGAATTCCCATACCTGTTGTGTTCTTGCAAAGCCGTCTTATACTGTCGGCGACGAAAACAGAGCACAGGAGAATGAACGCCTGGAGAAAATAAGCTCATCCTGGGATGAAAAACAAAAAGAGTTCTATCTTTCGGAGCAGAAAAAGCTGGATGAATGGCAGTCGACTGCGGACTCACCGGAGGATTTGGCTAAAATGCCGATTATTACTCTCGATGATATTAGCATTGAGCCTGAACCGCTGCCGACCGAAACGGATGAAAATATCCTAAAGCATAATGTACAGACCGATGGCATTGTTTATGTGAATATGTATTTCAACATAACATCAGTTGAGGAGAGCGACCTGCCTAAGCTTGCGTTGCTATGCTCATTACTCGGTGAGGTTGCAACGAAGCATTATTCTGCAAGAGAATTAAAGACGGAACTGTTGACTAAATGCGGGAATTATTCCTTCTCCGTTTTGCCCTTTGCTGATGTGAATGAAATGAATAAGGGCTCGATTAAAATTAGAGCTTCGTTCAGTGCACTGGAACGCTATATTGAGGATGCAACATCCTTAATCAAGGAAATCGTTACTTCGTCTAAATTTGATGATAAGGACGGGATTCTTGATATTATCCGTCAGCAAAGACAGTCGCTGTATCAAGGTGTTCTTATGGGCGGCCATAGTATTGCAACCAGAATAAGCTCGGCTTGCTTTGGGTTTGAGGGTGTAGTGAATGAGCTGACAAGCGGCTTTGCCTGCTATCAATGGATGAAGGAGCAGGAAAACGAACCAAATGTGATCGACGAGCTTTCAAAGCTGCTCAAGAGAGCATTTGCCGGAATGAACACGGTTGTAAGCATCACGAATATAGAATCCGAAAAATATGTTGGTTTAATGAAGGATTTTGTGAGTGATTTAGGCGAGCCTTACTATACCGATGAGCTGGGAATTAAGCCTTGGAAAAGGGAAAATCGTGGAATTATAATTCCCGGTGATATTTCGTATTCGGGAATGTGCGGATGCCTAAATGAATATAACGGAAAAACTCTATTGATGAGCCATATTGCTTCGCTGGATTTTCTTTGGAACGAGGTTAGAGTTAAGGGCGGTGCTTATGGAACAGGTATAAAGAGCGGAGTAAACGGCTCTGTTCTTGCCTACTCGTATCGTGATCCTAATTCGAGTGCATCTGTCGAGATTTTCAAGAGAATTGGCGAATATTTAAGAAAGCTTGGCGAGAGTGACAGGAGTCTTTTGGGCTTCATTATTGGTGCTTTTTCCGGAATATCGCCGCTTCTTACACCGTCGCTTCTCGGATTTTCTGCTGATGTGAACTATATGAGAGGAATGACCGAGGAGTATAGAAGGATAATCAGGAGAGAGCTTGTTTGTGCAACCCTTGAGGATTTAACAGAGCTTTCGAATAAGCTTGACAACGCCTTTGAAAATGGTGCTTTTTGTATCGTCGGACCGAAAAATCAGGTTGAAAATACAAGTGTAGATATTGTTTATTCATTATAATTTTTGCTCAAAACCGCCTTTTTTAGGCGGCTTTTGTGCTTTGATTCGTTGCTACAAAACAAAAATATTGACTTATAGAGAAAAATTCATTATAATATTGGTTATAAATTTATCAAAGGAAGGAAATTGTAATGAAAAAGACAATTAGAAGAATTGCCGCATTAGTATTAGCTGTTCTTACAATTACAGCAGTATTCGCAGGCTGTTCAAACGCAAAGGAAACAAAGAAGGATTATGTAATTGCAACTGACACAGTATTTAAGCCTTTCGAGTATACAAACGAAAAGGGCGAGTTTGTTGGTATTGATGTTGATATTCTTGCAGCTATTGCAGAAGACCAGGGCTTTACATATGAGCTTAAGTCAATCGGTTGGGATGCTTCAATCGCTGCTTGTCAGGCAGGTCAGGCAAATGGTATGATTGCAGGTGCTTCAATCACAGATGAACGCAAAAATACAGGCTGGATTTTCTCTGAATCATATTATACAGCAACCCAGTGTGTTGCAGTAGCAAAGGATTCAAAGGTTGCAAAGCTTGATGATATTCAGGGTGCAACAGTAGCTGTTAAGACCGGTACAGAGGGTGCTGCTTATGCAGAATCACTTAAGGATAAGTATTCATTAAAGCTTACATACTTCGAGGATAGCCCGACTATGTATCAGGCTGTAACCGGAGGTCAATGTGTTGCTTGCTTCGAGGACACTCCTATTATGGCTGCTTCTATTAAGGATGGCGACCTTGCTATGCAAATTCTTGAGGATTCACAAAACGAAGGCTCAGGCTATGGCTTCGCTATCTTTGATGAAAAGAATCAAGATCTTATCGATAAGTTCAATGCCGGCCTTAAGAATATCAAGGCAAACGGCAAGTATGACGAAATTATTGCAAAGTATCTCGGTTAATTAGCCGGCAGCTTTTACGATTTTCGTAACAATTACAGAGCCACCTTACCGAGAAGGCTCGGCAAGGTGGCTTATTTCTTGCTTTTCATACTGTATGAGGAGCAAACGAGAGGAGCTACTGTTCTATGTCAGCAATCATAGAAAACTTTGGCGGTCTTTTGTTGACTGCTATGGGCAAAACCTTGATTATGGCCTTGTATGGATTGCTTTTTGCTTGCATTATTGGCTTAATCTTTGGTATCTTGTCTGTTTTGAAGAATAAGGTATGTAATGTTATTTATCGACTTTTTGTTGATATTATTCGTGGCGTACCGATGATAGTATTGTCTTTCTTTATTTACTTCGGATTTCCATACGCAGTAAATAAAATCGGATCGGTTGATTTTACACTTTCCGCCTTGCAGGCAGGTATCGTTTGTCTTGCTCTTAATTGCGGTGCTTATATGGCGGAGATTATTCGTGCCGGTATTCAGTCTGTTGATATCGGACAGATGGAAGCGGCTCGCAGTTTGGGAATGAGCTACGGAAAGGCTATGCGTAAGGTAGTTCTTCCGCAGGCAATCAGAACTATGATTCCGTCTATCATTAATCAGTTTATTATTACTTTGAAGGATACATCTATTTTGTCGGTTATTGGATTTCCGGAGCTTGTTAATCAGGCAAAGAATGTTGTTGCCATAACCTTCGACTCCTTCACTGTATGGGCAATAGTCGCTGTTATGTATCTTATAGTAATTACTATTCTTTCGTATTCAGCAAAGCTACTGGAAAGGAGATTGAATCGTGGCCGTAAATTATGATAATGTAAAAATCCATGCCTCCAAGCTGCAAAAATCATTTGGCAAGCAAGAAGTACTTAAAGATATTACCACAGATATTTATGAGGGCGAGGTTGTTGTCGTTCTCGGTCCGTCCGGCTGCGGCAAATCAACCTTTCTAAGATGTATCAACCGCCTTGAAGATATAACAGGCGGTGAGATGGTTGTTGACGGCAACCATATGGACGATAAGAAAATTGACATAAATAAGGCAAGAGAAAATGTAGGAATGGTGTTCCAGCATTTTAATCTCTTCAATAACCTTAATGTAATAGATAATTTGACTCTCGCTCCTATTCAGGTAAAAAAGATGAAAAAGGAGGAGGCAAAGCAGCTTGCTCTAACTATGCTTCGCAAGGTTGGACTTGAGGAAAAGGCATATGAATACCCTGCTATGCTTTCCGGCGGACAAAAGCAGAGAGTTGCTATCGCAAGAGCACTTTGTATGAATCCTGATATTATGCTTTTCGACGAGCCTACATCGGCTCTTGACCCCGAAATGGTAGGCGAGGTTCTCGGCGTTATGAGAGAGCTTGCCGAGGAGGGTATGACAATGGTTATTGTAACTCACGAAATTGGCTTCGCTCGTGAGGTTGCAAATCGTGTACTCTTCATCTATGACGGCAGAATTCTGGAAGAGGGAACTCCCCAAGAGGTAATATATAATCCTAAAACAGAAAGGGCAAAGGACTTCTTCAATAAGGTGCTGTAATGTTAGTAATGAATATAAGACATCTTTAATCAAAGGTGTCTTATTTTTTTGTTGACATTTGCATATAATGTGGTATAATACAATTGAACATATGAATAGTTGTTCATATGTTGATACAAGTTAAGGAGTATAATTATGAAAAAGTCATATAATATTGAGGTTGATTGTGCAAATTGTGCAAGCAAAATGGAGCAGGCAACAAAGAAGATTGATGGCGTTGTAGATGCAAATATAAATTTTATGATGTTAAAGATGTTTGTTGAGTTTGAGGATGGTGCTGACGAAAAAGCAATTATGAAGAAGGTCATCAAGGCTTGCCGAAGGATTGAACGCGATTGCGAAATTGAATTCTAGGAGATAGATTATGAGCAGAAAACAAAGAAAGGTGCTTGTTCGAATTGTTGTTAGTGCCGTTTTTCTGGTAGGGATTATGGCGTTTGAGCATTATGTAAAAATCGAGTATGTGTTTTTGAGAACTGCTGCATATCTTGTACCATATTTAATTATCGGTTATGATATTTTGCTCAATGCCGTGAGAGGAATCATTAATAGACAGGTGTTCGACGAAAATTTCTTGATGGCGGTTGCAAGCCTCGGTGCGATTGCTTTGGCTGTTTACGAGAACGGCTCATACGGCGAGGCTGTTTTTGTTGTGTTGTTTTATCAAATCGGCGAGCTGTTCCAAAGCATTGCTGTCGGAAAAAGCAGACGAAATATAGCCGGACTTATGGATATTCGTCCTGATTATGCGAATATAGAGCAGGATGGCGAGATAGTCAGAGTAGAACCCGATATTGTGGCGGTAGGGTCAATTATTATTGCTTCGGCAGGTGAAAGAATTCCGCTTGACGGAGTTGTTGTTGAGGGATGTTCAAGTCTTGATACCTCTGCATTAACGGGTGAAAGCGTTCCTAGAACGGTGAATGTTGGTGACAGCGTTGTCAGCGGTTCAATAAATTTGAACGGAACTATTAGAATTAGAACAGAAAAAGTCTTCGGCGAATCGACCGTATCAAAAATTCTGGATTTAGTCGAAAATTCAGCTTCAAAGAAATCGAAGAGTGAACAGTTTATTACAAAATTTGCAAGATACTATACTCCCTGTGTATGTATTTGTGCTATAGTGCTTGCCGTTTGTGTACCGCTTGCTTCGATGGTTTTTGGAGCAGAGCCTCTTTGGTCTGATTGGATATACAGAGCTTTGACATTTTTGGTTATCAGTTGTCCCTGTGCCCTTGTTATTTCCGTTCCGCTCGGCTTCTTTGCCGGAATCGGCGGAGCCACAAAAGCAGGAGTTTTGATAAAGGGCTCAAATTATATTGAAACTCTGTCTAAGGCAAATACTGTTATTTTCGATAAAACAGGTACGCTTACAAAGGGCGTTTTTGAAGTAAAAAAAATAAGTCCAGAAAACGGATTAGACGAAGCATCGCTTCTTGAATACTGTGCACTCGCAGAATATCATTCCGGCCATCCTATAGCAAAATCCATTATCGCCGAATATGGAGCTTCGCCGGATTTAGACAGAATTAAGAGCGTTGAGGAAATAGGCGGCTGTGGTATTAAGGCGGTTATTGATGACAAGACGGTGGCCGTAGGAAACAAAAAGCTTATGGAATCCTTGGGCGTTCAACATGAGGAGGTAATTGCAGACTCAACTATTGTATATACAGCTATAAATAATAATTATGTCGGATATATATTAATTGGTGATGTAATAAAGGAGAGCTCAAGGCAGGCAATATCTCTTTTGAAGAAAAACGGAATAGAAAAAACAGTTATGCTTACCGGCGATAATTCAAAAACGGCACTTGCAGTAGGTACTGAGCTCGGTGTTGACGAAATATATTATGAGCTTTTACCTTACGAAAAGGTCGAAATGGCAGAGAATATTATTTCCAAGGTGCAAAAAGGGAAAAAGGTTGTATTTGTCGGCGACGGAATTAACGATGCACCTGTGTTGACAAGAGCCGATGTTGGAATTGCTATGGGTTCCTTGGGCTCGGATTGTGCCGTTGAAGCAGCCGATGTCGTTATTATGGATGACGACCCGATGAAAATTTCGAAGGCTATAAGAATTTGTCGTAAGTGTATGAAAATCGTTTACGAAAATATTTATTTTGCACTTGGGATTAAGGT
>CAMFPZ010000011.1 GCA_945979635.1 uncultured Eubacterium sp. | reverse complement strand
TGCGATTTTTACATTATATCACAACGCAATACCGATTACAATACTGTGTTTTTGCCGTTTTTTGATGATTTTTGTCAAGCAATATCCAAAATTTTGTAAAATACCAACAAATATTACAAAAAGGTTACAAAATATTTGAGCATTTTCCATATAGATTACAGTAGCCTTATCTGTTATAATGTTTAGCATTGTGAGTCAAAACGCACAAAAAACTTAATAAGCGAGTTCAATCGAAAACATTAAAGATTTCGTAATCATCCAAAAGTGGTACAAAATAATATCGTACCACCAAAGAAAAAGGAAGGTATTTATGGCTAAGAAGAAAACCCTGCTTATGGTTGTTATAACCTTGATTTTATCATTCGTTATGTCAATAGCTGCTCCGATTTGTGCAAATGCAGACGACAGCAACTATGTACCAAGATTGAATGCTCCGAATTCGAGCATTCCTTATTATAGCAGTCAGCTAAACTATTATTTCCAAACCGGAACAGGAATGCCAAACTGTGTTGCATACGCTTACGGCAGAATATACGAAATGAACGGCGAGAAGCCGCTCATAACTCACGGCGATGCAAGCGAATGGTTTTTCATCAACAAAAGAGGCGGCTTCTACGAATACGGCAATGAGCCGAAGCTCGGTGCAGTTGCTTGCTGGAGCAATCATGTTGCTGTTGTAGAAAGAATAAACGACAACGGAAGCGTGACCTTTTCAGAATCACATTGGGGCGGCAGATATTTCAACACCGTCACCTACTCAAATGTTTATGACCACTATGGCCAAAAATTTTATGGCTACATCTACACCTACAACGAAGGCTTGACAAATGAGCTCAAGAACAAGCTCTTAAATGCAACCAACGAAAAATCAAATCAGTATATGACTGAAAAAACCGAAGCAATCAATGTCAGCAATCAATTCACACTTGCAAAAATGGATGTTACCTCACACGGAGAACTAAAAAACATTAAAACTGCTGTTCCATTGCTTCAAAACAGACTCCATTCATAATCTACGAAAAATCTTATTAAGTTTTGAGCGTGCACTAAATCAGTGCACGCTCCTTTTTTATGCAAAAATCCACCCTCAAAATGAAGGTGGATTTTGGTATAATTACATATTAGTATCTCTTGAGTTGTTCCTCATCGAAGGTTGAAAGGAATTCGTCGTAGCTACCCTTTCTATCGATGAACTTATCGCCGGAGATTTCGATAATTCTATCTGCGACAGTTTCAACAAATTGATGGTCATGAGAGGTGAACAATACAGTTTCCGGATAACGAATAAGTCCGTTATTAAGTGCTGCGATTGATTCGAGGTCGAGATGGTTAGTAGGCTCATCGAAGATAAGAACATTCGCACCGCTGAGCATCATTTTGCATAGCATACACCTAACTCTTTCACCACCCGAAAGCACATTAGCCATCTTGAGTGCTTCGTCGCCGGAAAAGAGCATTCTTCCGAGCCAGCCTCGAATATCAGCCTCAAGCTGCTGGGTTGTATACTGACGAAGCCAATCAACCAGATTTAGGTCAACTCCGTCGAAATAAGCACTGTTGTCGGACGGGAAATAGCTCTGTGAGGTTGTTACTCCCCATTTGAAGCTACCCTCATCAGGTTCAAGCTCGCCCATAATAATCTTGAAGAGTGTTGTTTTTGCAACAACATCGCTACCTACAAATGCCACCTTTTCTCTCGGATGAATAACAAAGCTGATGTCGTCGAGAACCTTTCTGTCGCCTATCGTCTTTGAGAGATGGTCAACACGAAGAAGGTCATTACCGCACTCTCTGTCAGGCTTAAAGTCAACATAAGGGAACCTACGGGAAGAAACAGGCATTTCTATCATTTCGAGAGCATCAAGCTGCTTCTTACGGGAGGTTGCCTGCTTTGATTTTGCGGCATTAGCGGAGAAACGGTTAATGAAATCCTGAAGCTCCTTAATCTTCTGCTCGTTCTTCTTGTTCAAATCCCTCGCCTGACGCTGACGCATTTGGGTATATTCATACCAGAAATCGTAGTTACCGGTATAAAGCGTAATCTTGCCATAGTCAACATCGCAAATATGAGTACAAACCTTATTAAGGAAATGACGGTCATGCGATACAACAATAACAGTATTTTCAAAATCAAGAAGGAAATTCTCAAGCCAACTAATAGCCGTAAGGTCAAGGTGGTTGGTCGGCTCATCAAGAAGAAGAATGTCCGGATTGCCATAAAGAGCCTGTGCAAGAAGCACCTTAACCTTCATATCGGAAGGAAGCTCTGCCATTTTCATATAGTGGTATTCATCAGGAACACCAAGCTTATTAAGCATAAATTCAGCATCGCTTTCTGCATTCCAGCCGTCCATATCGGCGAATTCAGCCTCAAGCTCACCTGCCTTAATACCATCCTCCTCGGAAAAATCTTCCTTGGCATAAAGAGCATCCTTCTCCTCCATAATTTCAATAAGGCGAGGATTACCCATAAGAACTGTTCGAACAACCTCGTATTCGTCATAAGCAAAGTGATCCTGCTTCAAAACAGAAAGTCGCTCACCCGGAGTGATATGAATTTCACCCTTTGAAGGCTCTAAATCACCGCTTAAAACCTTTAGGAATGTTGACTTTCCTGCACCATTCGCACCGATAATACCATAGCAGTTGCCCGGTGTAAACGCAACATTTACTCGCTCAAATAGAGAGCGTCCTCCGAATTGAACGGAAATATTATTAGCTGATATCATACTGACACCTCAATCTGGTCTTTCTTTATATTCAATGTATTTTATCACAGAGATTGTATAATTTCAACTCTATTTTTAACTCTTTCAAGAAGCGACAAATTTTTCGGCAATATTGCACTATAATAGGCAAAAACTCAAGTCTATATAAGGTAATAATAATGAAAATAATTGATAAAAATCAAAAGCTAAAATTAGATTCCCCGTTAATTGAAACAATAAAAGGGTTGGGAATTTATGCACTGTATTTTATGGGCGGATTTATATTAAGTCTGGGAAATGTGACAGGCGAGCTGAAGCCGTTTGCCCTTTCATTTGTTGCAGTAGCGAAAAAATGGAATTGTGCTTTCGCTGCTTTAGGTGCCGCAATAGGCTATTTCATCTTCGGCTTGGATATCAGCTCGGCAAGATATTTTTGTGCTATTGTTGCCATATGTGCAATATCTCTGCTTTGCGAGCTTATAGACGCAGGGGGAATTACACCCTCGCTTATTTCAGCATTTTTAACCTGTCTTTTGAGTGGCATACTAATCAATATAAAAATGTCCTCTCCGCCTACGGAATATCTGCTAACTCTCGCAGAATCAATTCTCGCCCTCGGGGGAGCATATTTTTATTACAAAAGCATCAATGCAAATTTCAAGCAGCTACGCCTCAAGGCACTCCCGCTTTCGGACATAACCTGCATTACAATATCTGTTGCAACATTATTCCTATTCTTCGGTCAGCTTACTATAGGAATAATTCGTCCGTTCGTCGTTCTTTCCACAATAGCCGTGCTTTTTGCAGTTAGGTACGGAAACGAAAAATGGGGCGTAATATGTGCATTAACCTTCGGCTTTGTACTCGGAATACAAGATAAGGAAAGCCTTGTACTATGCGGTGCTATGGGCTTATCGGCTATGATATGCTCGCTTTTCACATCAATGGCAGGACTTGGAGTCGGTCTTTCATACTTGGCAGGAATTTCATTTTTTGCAATAGCCAGCACAGGAGAAATAGGACTCTCGCTTTTCTCAAACGGAATATTAGGCGTTTTGCTTTTTCTTCTTTTCCCAAGCAAGATATGCGACAAAATCGAAGACCTTGTTTGTACAAATCGTGAAGTCACTCCCGACGGAACCCTGCGTCAAAATCTTGTCCTAAGGCTTCGCTTTGCATCATCGGCGATGACGGCAATTTCCGACAGCGTTGAACAGGTTCGGGAAAGGGTAAATGCCGTTTCGAGAAAAAACAACGAAGCACTAAAGGCTTCTCTTTCCAAAGAAGAATACATTAATCGCGAAATCATCTCCGAACGAACGAACCAAATCAGGATGGTTGCCGGAGATCAATTCAACAGTATTGCAGATATGTTGGGGGATTTGGCGATTGAGTTCAGCGAAGCAGAAGCATTTGACGATGAGGCACAACAGGAAATACGCCAACTTCTCGCACAATACGAAATTTTTCCGCGAAATGTCTGTGCAATCATAGACAAATACGGAAGAATGCGAGTGGAGATACTAACGGATTCATCACCTTCAAAGTTGGACAACAAGGCATTGCAGGAGGAAATCGGAAAAATATGCAACAGATACTTTGACTCCGGAAGAATAACAAATTTCGCAAACGACTCAATGCTATCATTCACAGAAAAGCCGAATTATATTCTGAATTTCGGCTTTGCACAATACAGTGCAGAGGGAAAGCTCTGCGGAGATACAGTTAAAATCATAAACGACGGCAAGGGACACAGCGTTCTTATCATAAGCGACGGTATGGGCAAGGGCAGCTCGGCGGCATTGGACGGTGCTATGGGAGCAGGTCTTATATCCAGATTGATTCACGCAGGCTTCGGCTTCGACAGTGCACTGAAAATTGTAAACTCTGCACTGCTGATAAAATCCAATGATGAGTCTTTGGCAACACTTGACATTGCAAACATCGACCTTTTTACGGGAAAATGCGAAATATTCAAGGCGGGTGCACCATCGGGCTTCATAATAAAAAACGGAAATATTACCAAATGTGAATTGAGCTCAATGCCGGTCGGAATACTACGAGGCATTGAATTCGCAAAACGCACGGCAATATTAAGCCCGAATGACAGCATAATACTTATGAGCGACGGAATAACCGATTTAGGCGACGAATGGCTAAACAGGATTTTTTCGAGCCTTCCATATCAGCCTCAGGAATGTGCCGACTATATATTGAGCTGTGCCCTCAAGGATACCGAAAACAAAAAGCGTGACGATATGAGCATTATATACGCAAGATTGGAGAGAAATTAATGAGCACTAACGAATACATCCCAAACAACTTGAAAAGCCAAATTAACGGCATTTCCGAGGATATAAAATCAACCCTTTGTGAGCTTATCAAAAATGACCGAATACACTTTAATTCGCTCAATCTAAGCAAGCATAAGGCACGAAGAATAGAAACCATAATAATCACAGGAACGGGAAACGAATATAACATTGCCAAATCCGCAGCCTACAATATTGAAATGCTTACAGGCAAAAACACTATTGCACTAAATTCGTACGAAATGATGAGCAACCGTGCAACACTCAATAAATCAACGCTTGTTATCATCCTTTCGCCGGAAGGTGAAAATCAACCGGCCCTTGAGAGTGCCAGACGAGCAAAAAATCAGGGTGCTATGCTTATTGCTATAACAGATAAAGAGGAATCCGAGGTTGCAGAATTTTGCAAAAACAGAATAGAAATCAGTAATAACGGCTCTGTATACACTCCCTGCAAGGAATATTTATATCTGGCTCTTCTCGGATTATTCATCGGTCAAAAAACAAAAAATCTTCCCAAGCTGACGGTTAGCGTCACTCTTAAGATAGCACAAATGCTTGTCGGAGCAACTGTGCTTTCCGACAGAAGCAAAAACGAGCTGTCAAAGGCATTAGGTGTTATTTCCCGCTACAACAATCTGCTTCTATGCGGCTTCGGTGCAGACGAGGGAATCGCCGACACACTGGCACAGGCATTTCGCAGAATAAACCGCATCAATGCAAACTCCATACCTCTTTGCCAAATTGACTTTTCAATTACAGCCCAACCAAGCTGTCTTGTCATTGCAATAATCAGCTCAGGGGCGTATACGGATATTGTAAACCATCGTCTAACGCAAATGCGTGAAAACGGAATAAACACTCTTATATTCACAACCGAAAATATATCGAGCGAGCTTTGTATAAAGGATTCAATAGTAACCGTTACCGACAGCATCCCTCTATTCAATCCGGTCATTCTTGCCGCCTCAATTCTCCAAACGGCTATTCTTGCGTACGATGACGAAAAAGATGAAATACTATCGGCATAGCCTAAGCAAAAGCGACAGAAGCATTTATGATGCTTCTGTCGCTTTTGTTATATCTTTTCCAATTTTGCGAAATTTGCCATAAGCTTTTTTGTTCCGACCTTATCGAATGCAATTTCGAGCAGAGTATCGTTACCCATAGGTTGTGCCGAAATGATAAGTCCTGTACCAAATGCCGAATGGCGAACCGTGTCACCTATATTATACGCAACCGACTCGGTCTTCCTTTTGGAGGAAACCTGACCGAAGGAATAGGTTGCAGACGAGGTTTTTCTTGCTTCACCCTGCGGAATAGGAGTCGAACGACTGTATTTTGCAGGCTTTGCAGGGGTTCCGAAGTGACTCAAATAACCGGAAGAATCCGAATAGCCTGTGCTAAACCGAACTGTTCTGTCCTCGGTCACTCCGTCGGGGATTTCACCAACAAAACGGCTTTGCATATTCCTATTGGTAGTACCATAAAGCATACGCTGACGAGCATTAATAAGATAAAGCTTCTCCTTCGCCCTTGTTATTCCAACATAAGCGAGGCGGCGTTCCTCCTCCAATTCCTCGTCACTATACAAGCTCTGATTACCCGGGAAGATTCCCTCCTCCATGCCGGGAATAAATACAACCGGAAATTCAAGACCCTTTGCGGCGTGAAGTGTCATAAGCACAACACAATCCTCATCCTCATTATAGCTATCAATATCGGATACGAGTGCAACATCCTCGAGGAACTTTTGGAGAGTAAACTCGTCGTCCTCCTCCTGATACTTTATGAACATAGACGAAAGCTCCTGAACATTCGCCTTTCTGTCATCTGCCTTTATCGGGTCATCCTCCTGAAGATACTCGAAATATCCTGTTTTTTCGATAATCTCCTGAAGCAAATCATTTACGCTCATTCCGTCATCAAGCATAGTGCGAAATTCATTTATCATATCGCAAAACGCCTTGAGCCTACTCGCACTCCTTTGAGTCTTTGCAAATTCGTCAGCCTGTTCACAAACCTCAAACGCGGACATTTTATTTGCTCCGGCGATTTCAAGAATGTTCGCAAACATCGTATCGCCGATTCCACGCTTCGGCGTATTTATTATTCTTTGAAGTCTTACAGAGTCTGCAGGGTTATTGATAACTGCAAAGTAAGAAACAATATCCTTTATTTCCTTGCGGTCAAAGAAACGGTTTCCGCCGATAATCCTGTACGAAACGCCTGACTTTGCAAGCATAATTTCGATATTTCTACTCTGTGCATTCGTTCTGTACAAAACAGCATGGTCCTTATATTCCCTGCCGTTTTTGACATTTTCATTTATTTCGTCAACGATAAACTGAGCCTCCTCCATTTCGTTGGAAGCTGTATAAAGGACAACCTTATCGCCGCTCTCACCCTTGAACGAGCGGAGTCTCTTGTCAACAAGGCGTGCCTGATTATTCGAAATAACTGCGTTTGCCGCATCGAGAATATTTTGCTTCGAGCGATAATTCTCAGCGAGCTCCAGCTGAATTACGCTAACGCCCTCATTCTCATAACGCTCTCTGAATCGCATAATATTTTCAATTGTTGCACCTCTGAAGCGGTATATACTTTGGTCATCGTCACCGACAACACAAATATTATGATACTCTCCTGCCAAAAGATATGTAAGAACATATTGTGCATATGATGTATCCTGATACTCGTCAACGATAATATACTTGAATTGGTGCTGATACCTTTCGAGAACATCCTTGTTTTCTCTAAAAAGCTTAACGGTATTGAAAATCATATCGTCAAAGTCCATTGCGTCGCTACGCTTCATCTCCGCCTGATAATCACGATAGCATTCGGCAATTTTCGTCTTCCTAAAATCATTCGAATTTTCATTCCTATATTCCGAGGGAGACATAAGAGAATCCTTCGCTCTGCTGATTTCGTTCAAAATCGCCTTATGATTAAGATGCTTATCCTCTATTCCCAGATTCTTTTGCACTCTTTTCATAACTCGCTTTTGGTCATCCGTATCGTAAATAGTGAAATGCTTGGAATACCCGAGAAGCTCTGCATGACGGCGAAGAATACGAGCACACATACTATGGAAGGTTTGTGCCCAAATATCATTTGCTCCTATTCCAATAGTATCCTCAAGCCTTTGCTTGAGCTCTCCTGCCGCCTTATTAGTAAAGGTTATGGCGAGCACCTGCCACGGCTGTGCAAAGCCGTCGTTAATTATATGCTCAATTCGTTTTACAACAGTTGCCGTTTTACCTGTTCCTGCACCGGCAACAACGAGCACGGGTCCATCGACCGCGTTTATAACCTGCTGTTGCTCTCTATTTGGCTTTACTGCATCCTTATTCATATATTACCTCACATTTTTAGTCAAGAAATGCACCCGAGCATACTCGCTCAAGTGCATTCGAAATCAAAGTATTTTAGCCGAGCAGTGTAAGAAGAATACCTGCTGCTACTGCCGAACCGATAACGCCTGAAACATTCGGTCCCATTGCGTGCATCAAAAGGAAGTTCGAAGGATTCTCCTCCTGTCCAACCTTTTGCGAAACTCTCGCCGCCATAGGAACAGCAGAAACACCTGCCGAACCAATAAGCGGATTAACCTTACCCTTTGTAATTACATACATAAGCTTTCCAAACAATGTACCGCCTGCAGTACCAAATGCAAAAGCAATCAAGCCGAGAATTATTATCTTAATTGTATTCCAGTTTAAGAATGACTGAGCATTTGTTGTTGCACCAACACTAAGGCCTAGCAAAATAGTAACAATATTCATAAGCTCGTTTTGAGCCGCCTTTGCGATACGCTCCGTTCTTCCGCTCTCCTTAAGGAGATTTCCGAGCATAAGCATACCAACCAAGACACCTGCGTCGGGAAGAAGAAGAGAAACGATAACAGTTACCATAATCGGGAACAAAATCTTTTCTGTCTTTGAGACCTGACGAAGATTGCCCATTACTACGCTACGCTCCTTCTTTGTTGTAAGAGCTCTCATAATAGGCGGTTGAATAACAGGGACAAGAGCCATATAGCTATAAGCCGCAACCGCGATTGTACCGAGCATTGCCGGAGCCAGCTTCGAGGTTACGAAAATCGCCGTCGGACCGTCGGCACCGCCGATGATAGCGATTGAGCCGGCCTCCTGCGGACCGAATCCAAGTACAATAGCAATAACATAAGCAACGAAAATACCAAGCTGTGCCGCCGCACCGAGAATGAACGAAATCGGATTAGCAATAAGCGAGCTGAAATCAGTCATAGATCCGATACCGAGGAAAATGAGCGGAGGATAAATACCTGCCTTAACCCCGAAATACAAAAAGTCCATAAGTCCCGGAGTCAATGTATTTCCTGCATCGTCCACCATTCTGCCTGCAACCAAGTCAATAAAGCCCTGTAAATCGTGATATTGAACTGCCAAATTCGCACCGGGCAAATTAGCCAGAAGCATACCGAACGCAATCGGTATCATAAGTAATGGCTCAAAGCCCTTTTTAATTCCGAGAAAAAGAAAAACAAACGAAATGAGAATCATTACAAGGTTTAGTATTCCGCCGTCTGCCGTAAAAAAATATGCATATCCGCTATTAATGAATATACTTTTTACTACTTCCCATACACCGGTTAAAATTTCCATTTTTTACCGTTCCTTTCAGATAAGTTTTATGCGACAAAGATTAAAATGGTCGTGTGTTATCATTAATTGCCGCCTGTGCCCAAGGGTTTCGTGAAGAAACAGGGCTCTTTTTTCTTGTTACACTGCGAATAACCGCATTCGAGCCCTCCATAGCGTAAACAGCCGCACTGATTGCCGCAATAATCTCGCCGCTGATTCCGTCTTGAACAACCGGTTGCACGGCAGGAGCCTTCTGTATCGGTGCAAATGAAGTATTGTTCATCTCTTCCCTCATCGCTTCCTGCTGCTTTGCAAGCTGCTTTTTCTTTGCCGCCTGCTGTGATTTATCCATAACTGTACCGAACGCCTTAAATACCAAAATAAGCAAAGCGAGAGTTGCCAAAACTATTCCCAATCCGGCTACAATTACCGTCAAAGTAAAGCCGAGGCTTCTGTCAGGAATTACGGATGTTGCTAATGTAATCATATCCATATACCAATATTCCTCCATTATAATTCAGAGTAATGCTATTATAATGCAATCGACAATTTTTTTCAACATTATTTATATTATTTTTTGCAGTTTTATTGATAAAAATTTGCTATTGATTTATGAATTTATTTTGGTTATAATAAACATAGAATATTCAGGAGGTGCGAAATGAGCAAGGAAGCACTTATCATCGCAATTTTAGTTGCACTTATGATTCTTTGGATAACCGAAACCCTCGGTATGCAAAAAACATCCAGACTATTATCGGGCGTAATTGATTTAGGCTTCGCAATTTTACGCTGACGACGCCGAGCCCTAAAACAAAATACGAATAATACAACAAAACCCCGCCGAGATTCAACATCCGACGGGGTTTGTTGTTTAGATTTTATTGTCTAATTCGAACAATTCGGAAAAGTGCAAAATTATTATTGCTTTGCACCGTTAATCCACATTTCAAGTGCCTTTACAGTTGCGGCATAGCAATTTGCAAGACCTTCGGCATTCATATTGTCATATGTATCGCGGCGGGTATGATAATAGTCCTCAAGATTATGGTTAAGGCCTGTGATACCTGCGGCACGGAAGCCTGCCTGTGCAAAAGCGGCAGAGTCGGTTGCACCGCCGAGTGGCGGAACCCATCCCTTTTTACAAGGAACGTCAACAGCCTGTGCGGCTTCAAGGAACAAATCGGAATAATCTTTATCGGCTTTAACTGTACCGTTAAGGTCACGATAGTTTACCATAAGGAATTTAGGGTCGTGAATTGTATCGTATGAAATAATCATAGTCGGACAATCCTGAAATTCACCTGCGTGAGCCTCGCACCAAGCCTTCGAACCGCGAAGACCTGCCTCCTCCGAGCCTGTCATAATACAACCGATTTCGGTATCATCAAGGTCGATACCCTCGTCCTTAAGCATCTTCATAACGGCGATGCCCATATAACAGCCCGAAAGATTATCATTTGCACCATCAACAACTCTGCGATAGTTCACCATCCAATAGAGTCCAACGAGAGGAATGAGGAAAATCAAGCCGATTAATGCAGCCTTTGTGATAGGCTCCGAAACAGGAACTGTTGCAAAAACGCCGTACTTTACACACTTGATAATAGAGAGAACGATATAGTAAGCGGCACCTAAGCCACAGGCAATCGCATGTCCCTCAAAGCCAACACCGCCGAACTTGTAGTTCATCGGCCATTCCCAAGCTGCATCAGGGTGACCATTAAAAAGAATTCTTCTTTTCGGTGTACCATTTGTACATTTCTTAATTGCAGTAACATTATGTCCGATTTTTTCCGGAAACAGCTTGTCAATAAGCTTTTTGTAAAATCCGAATTCCGCGAGCACAATAACAAGTCCTGCTATAATGAGAATAATGCTGACGATAGGAGCAACGAAGAAGAGTGCAATACCGGCAAGCACAAATGTGATTGTAAAATAAATCCAACCATAGAATGAGCCCGGATTTTCCTTAAAGCTTTCTACCTCGGCAGTTTCGCATCCACAGTCCTTTTTGAGAACATCTGCCATATATTCGCAAGCCTGCTTCTCGCCCTTTGAGCCCGGGTCTCTTTTTTCGAAGTTCTTGATAATATAAGAGCAACGAAGAAGAGTGCAATACCGGCAAGCACAAATGTGATTGTAAAATAAAT
>CAMFPZ010000010.1 GCA_945979635.1 uncultured Eubacterium sp. | reverse complement strand
AGGAACGGAGGATGTTGCCTCGGCTTATGCGGCAACCTATCCTATCGCTTTGATTTGTATTGTTCTTGCTTCGAAGCTGATAATTATGTTCTGCTGATAATTTATAACAGTATTACAAACAGCACCTTGGATAGTTAATCCGGGGTGCTGTTTTCAAAACCACCAAGGGGGACGGTTCTCCTTGGTGGTTTTGAATTATTGTTAAAAATGCAAAAATTCAGTATTTATGCGGCTTTGAGCCATATAAAGCCAACAATAGGAACCGTCCCCCTTGGTGGTCTTAATAGTTGTTTTCACACCGTGCTTTCGTATTTCATAGTATGATACGGTGATAATTATGATTGCTTTAGGAATACTTATTCCTTTTATTGGCACGAGTCTCGGAGCAGCGTGCGTGCTGTTTTTGAAGAAAAAAATAAAGCCCTCTGTTGAAAAGGCTTTGCTTGGATTTTCTGCCGGAGTTATGATAGCAGCTTCGGTTTGGTCGCTGATTATTCCGTCGATTGAACGATGTAATGATATGGGCAGGCTTTCGTTTTTGCCTGCGACGCTGGGATTGATAACAGGAGTTTCTCTGCTTCCCGTTGTTGATAAAATTACTCCCCATTTGAAGCTTAGCAAAACCTCGATGCTTGCCCTTGCTGTTACTGTTCATAATATCCCGGAGGGTATGGCGGTTGGAGTGATTTTCGCCGGTGTGCTATATGGTGACTGTGGCGTAACGCTCGCCGATGCAATGGCATTGAGCATTGGCATCGCTATTCAGAATTTCCCTGAGGGTGCAATAATTTCTATGCCGATACATGCCTGCGGAAAATCAAAGGGGAGGTCTCTTTGTTACGGCGTTGCAAGTGGGATAGTTGAGCCTATTGCCGCTGCTACGACTCTTGTTCTGTTTAGTATCATATCTCCGGCATTGCCGTATCTTTTGGCGTTTGCCGCCGGAGCAATGATTTATGTTGTTGTTCAGGAACTGATACCTGAGGCAAATCTGTGTGAAAGGAATAATTTGTCCACATTTTCGTTTGCCGCAGGCTTTCTTGCGATGATGATACTTGATGTTGTTTTCGGCTGATAGCTCGCTTCATTCTCAATAAAACACCACCAAGGAGAACCGTCCCCCTTGGTGTTCTCTCAAGGGAATATATCACACGGCAAAGCCGTATATCACTGAACGCAGGGGATTTCCCCTGCGTTCATTTTAGTCTTCGTCGTATTCGTCTTCGTTTTCCCAGTTATGATAAATGTTCTGAACATCGTCGTTTTCCTCGAACATTTCTATCATTCTTGCCATTTTTTTCATATCGTCCTCGTTTTCGAGGCGGGTATAGGTTGACGGAATGTAAGCAGGCTCGGAGGAGACGATTGCATATCCCTTTTGTGCGAGCTCGTCGCGGATAACACCGACATCATTAGGCTCGGTGCGGATTTCGAAAATATCCTCCTCGTCGGTTAGAAAGTCCGTTGCACCTGCCTCGAGGGCATCCTCCATAAGCTGATCCTCGTCGGTGTCCTCTTTTTCGATAATAATAACGCCTTGACGCTCAAACATAAATGTTACGGAGCCCGGATTGCCCATATTTCCGCCCGCCTTGTCGAAATAGTGGCGAACCTCGCCGGCAGTACGATTTCGGTTATCGGTCAGTGCTTCAACTACAACTGCAACGCCTGACGGTCCGTAGCCCTCGTAGATGATTTCCTCATAATTAGTGGTGTCTGCGTCGCCGGCAGCCTTTTTGAGCATTCTGTCGATATTATCGTTTGGAACATTATTTTGCTTTGCTTTTGCGATAACATCGCGAAGCTTTGCGTTATTGTTCGGGTCGGCACCGCCGTTTTTTACTGCAACAGCGAGCTCTCTGCCGATTTTTGTAAACACCTTTGCTCTTGCGGCGTCGTTTGCACCCTTCTTTCTCTTAATGGTACTCCATTTATTATGTCCGCTCATAGATTAAACCTTCCTTCGAAATTTCAAAATCAATCATTTTATTTTATCACATATATTCTTCTGTTTCAAGTATGATTTTTTCGCTTACAGGCAAAACTATATAGGGTGATTCTATGAAAAAGGCAATAAGAATTTTTGATACAATTTTGGCGGGAATATGCACACTGCTTTTCGCTTTTATTATTTATGCAAATGCAGTACTGCCGGATAATGTGGTAGTTTACGGTGATGAGGCACCTCCGTTTTCGGGAGTAATAACATATGCCTCGAAGAGCCTTCGCGGATATATTTCGGTTGATTCGCAAAGTGCCGAGCCTGTTAAAGAGGATTTAAAGCTTCTTGGGATAGTGCCGATAAAGGAGGTCAGCATTAGCCAAAAGCAGGAGCGTGATGTTTATGTCAGCGGTGAGGTGTTTGGTATAAAGCTCTATACAGACGGCGTTATTGTTGTAGGCACGCAGAGCATCGAAACAGATGACGGAAAGCGAAATCCCACGCAGGAGGCAGGGATTGAGGTTGGTGACATAATAATCTCCATAGACGGGGTAAAGGTTTATACCTCCGACGAGGTTCAGGCAATTTTGAATAATAATATGGGAGCATCCTTTGATGTGGAAATAAAAAGAGGCGACAGATACAAAAGCTATAAGCTGACTCCTATATACAGTCCGCGAGAGGGCTGCTATAAGGCGGGAATGTGGGTAAGAGATTCAACTGCAGGCATAGGAACGCTGACATTTTATGATTCAATAAGCGGTAAATTCGGTGCTCTCGGACACCAAGTTAATGATGTTGACACAAACGAAATTATGCCACTGCTTGAGGGCGAAGCCGTGAGAGCCGGAATAAAGGAGGTTCAGCGTGCCGCGAAGGGAACGGCGGGCTCGCTCGAATGTGATTTTTCGGACAAGACCATAGGCAGATTAACCGCCAATACGCGTTGCGGAATTTTCGGCGAATATACCTTCATTCCGGAGTTTGCTCTTGAATATCCTGTCGCATCGGCACAACAGGTTAAGCGTGGCAAAGCCACTTTGCTCTCGACGGTTGAAGGGAATGAAATCGGAGAATACGAGATTGAAATTACGCATATAAGTTATAGCGAGGGAAATATGGAAAAGAATATTGTTTTGAAGATTACCGACGAGGAACTGCTAAAAAAAACGGGTGGTATTGTGCAGGGAATGAGCGGCTCGCCCATTATTCAAGATGGCAGAATCGTGGGTGCCTTGACTCATGTAATACTGAACAATCCCGAAAAGGGATATGCTGTTTTTGCTCAAACAATGGTTGAGGCGTGCGAATGATTTTCACCATTTATATATGCTCTTCTTCAAGATATTGTGTTTTTTTCGTTTAATTCGAACTAAATATTGATTTTTCGTATTTTTTTTGTTAAAATGTTTTAGTAAACATTTTACTGCGTTTTAGAAAAGGAGCAAATATGAATAAGAAAATTGTAAAAATCCTTGCATTGGTTATGATGCTTATTATGGCGTTGACGCTTTTCGGCTGCTCGAAGGAGGTTGAGGAGCCCGAAACGACTACTACTGAAACGACAACTCAATATATACCGCCGACCAATTCATTTACGGGATTGGAGATTGATGAGTCACAAAAGGGCAAAAGACCCATTTCGGTTGTTGTAGAAAATCATAGCGATGCTCGTCCGCAATGGGGTATCGGAAGCTCCGATATTATTTGCGAGGGCGAGGTAGAGGGCGGAATTACCCGTATGCTTTGGGTTTATTCGGATTATTCGAGCATTCCGAGTCAAATCGGTCCGCTTCGCAGTGCAAGACCGAGCTTTGTTGAATTCAGCAGCTTTTTTGATTCGATTTTCATTCATTGGGGCGGAAGTCACAGCAAGGCGGATTATATCGGTGGTTACGAAACAATCAAGAGTCTCGGAATTGACGATATCGACGGTATGAACGGAGGTGCTCTTTTCGGCAGAGATAAATCTCGAAAGGTTTCGAGCGAGCATACAGGAATTATGAAGGTTGCCGCACTCGAGGATGTTATTGACAGCAAGGGATTTCGAAAGACAATGGACGAGGATAAAATCGTTAAACTCAATTTTAACGAAAGCATTCTGGACGCAGGTACAATCGCTGCAAATTCAGTAAGCATTAAGTTTTCGAGCCGTACAAAAACAAGAGATTTCAGCTTCAACACAGAGGATAAGCTTTATCACACAGGCGATTGGAAAACTGATGTTACATTCAGCAATTTGATTTTGCTAAAGGCTGATTCGAAATATATTACTACTCCGTATAACGGCTCCACAACAACTTATCTCAACTATTCGTGGACATCGGGTACAGGCGTATATGTTTCTAACGGAAAGGCGTGCGATATTACCTGGTCGGTTGATAACGGCGTTTTGAGCATTAAGGATGCAAGCTCAAATCCTATTTCAATTAATAAGGGCAAGTCGTATATCGGCTTTGTTTCCGCAAATCATGAGGGCTCGGTGAGCTGCGTGGAATAATGTAAACAGGGCGACTGTTGCAGAAAATCACATTTTGAATTTCCTGCACAGTCGCCCTTGGCTTAATATTTTGCGAGGTTGAGCTTATTTTTTGATAAAAAAAAGAGCACCTCATAGGAAGTGCTCTCTTGGTGACACCAACGGGAATCGAACCCGTGATACCGCCGTGAAAGGGCGGTGTCTTAACCGCTTGACCATGGTGCCAAAATGGTGGCTTTAACTGGATTCGAACCAGTGACACTGCGGGTATGAACCGCATGCTCTAGCCAACTGAGCTATAAAGCCATTTTTACTTGCAAGCAAGATTATATAGTATTCACCCAAAAATGTCAACAGTTTTTTCAAAGAAATTGAAAATTATGTCCGCTTAAGTCTTATTATTTGCGTTTTGCGTAGAAAAATGTATAATTCCGAAAAGCATAACAAAGCTCTATGTTAAAATATCTTGAATTTTTATACATATGTTTGACAACCTGCGACAGGAGTGATAGTATATAATAGGTTGGATATATTATAATTTACTATATTAGAAAGGGACGCGTTTATGCAGGGCTTAAATAAAAAACAACAGCAATGTCTTGATTTCATAAAGGAATATGTTGACGAGCGTGGTGTTGCACCCACAGTCAGAGAAATTGAACGCGAGCTCGGCTATCTTTCGCCGTCGTCTGCTCAATATGTGGTCAATAAGCTCATTGAGCTGGGCTATATAGAGCGTGACCCGAATCGAAGAAGAACGATTCGTCTTAAGAGTGCAGATACGAAGGCTTATCATGTTCCGCTTGTCGGAACAGTAACCGCCGGAAAGCCGATACTTGCTGTCGAGAGTGTTGAGGATTATATTCCCGTTCCCGTGAAGAATAAGGGAAAAAATATGTTTGCATTAAGAATTAAGGGAGATTCAATGGTAAATGCAGGAATACTCGACGGCGACCTCGTAGTGGTTGAGCAAACTCCTGTTGCCCAAAACGGCGAGATAGTCGTTGCACTTATTGACGACGAGGCGACAGTTAAGCGATTTTATAAGGAAAACGGTTGTTTCAGACTCCAACCGGAGAACGAAAGCTATGAACCTATTATCGCAAAAGAGATTTCGATTTTAGGCAAAGTAAATATGGTAGTCAGAACCTACTGAGAAAAGAGGAAAGAAAATGAGCGAATGTACACATAATTGTAAAACCTGCTCGAGCAATTGCAGCGAAAGAAAGGAACCCGAAAGCCTCCTTAAGCCGATGAACGAGCATTCTAATATTAAAAAGGTTATTGGCGTTGTTTCGGGAAAGGGCGGCGTCGGCAAGAGCCTTGTTAGCTGTCTGCTCGCTTCAAGGTGCCAAAAGGCGGGGCTAAAGGTTGGTATACTCGACGCCGATATTACGGGACCGAGTGTGCCGAAAAGCTTCGGCATAACCTCCCGTGCAATGCAGGACGAGACAGGTCTGCTTCCTACTGTGACGAAAACAGGTGTGAAGATGATGAGTATAAATCTTCTTTTAGAGGATGTGAATTCGCCTGTCGTTTGGAGAGGTCCGGTTATCAGCGGAGTTATTGGGCAATTTTGGACTGATGTTAATTGGGGCGAGCTTGATTATCTTTTCGTTGATATGCCTCCGGGAACGGGAGATGTTGCTCTTACGGTATTTCAATCGCTTCCTGTTGACGGAATAGTTATTGTAACAACTCCGCAGGATTTAGTTAAGATGATAGTAAACAAGGCGTTTAATATGGCAAGAATGATGAATGTTCCTGTTTTGGGTCTTGTTGAGAATATGAGCTATTACGAATGTCCCGATTGCGGAAAGAGGATTAATATCTTCGGCGAGAGCAGAGTGGACGAAACCGCGGCGGAGCTCGGCGTTCCTGTATTGGCGAAGCTTCCTATTAATCCGGACACAGCGAGAATGGTTGACGAAGGAAGGGTCGAGGAGCTCGACTGCGACGGACTTGATGAATTTATTAATGTTTTGAAATAAGGAGAGCTTATGGCAAAGAGAGAAAATTATATTTCGTGGGATGAATATTTTATGGGCATTTCATTGCTTTCATCTATGCGAAGCAAGGATCCAAATACACAGGTAGGTGCCTGTATTGTCGGCGATGATAACAAGATTGTGTCTGTTGGATATAACGGCTTTCCCAGAGGATGCAATGATGATGATTTTCCTTGGGAGAGAAGCGGCGAGAATGCAAATGATACAAAATATCCGTTTGTTTGCCACGCGGAGCTTAATGCTATCCTTAATGCGGGAGGGCATAATTTGAGCGGCTGCAGGATTTTTGTTGCTCTGTTCCCGTGCAATGAATGTGCAAAAGCCATTATCCAAAGCGGAATTACGGAGGTTGTTTATATCTCCGACAAGTACGCCGATACCGATACAACTATCGCGAGTAAGCGAATGCTTGCTTCAGCCGGCATAAAGCTCACGAAATTTAGCTGTGAGAATAAGCAAATTACAATCAATTTCGACGAAAAGAGTATTTAGCGTGGAAAAAATAAAGGTAGATATTTACGATTTTGACAAGACAATCGTACCATTCGACAGCGGAACGCTTTTCGTTGTGTACTGTATGGTGCATTATCCGTGGTGTATGATAACTCTGCCTCTTCTTGCCGTTGCAGGTCTGCTTATGGGGCTGGGCATAATTAATTTTACACAGTTCAAGAAAATAAGCTATTTATTTGTGCCGATGATTCCTGTTGAAAGAGCAGTAAAAAAATTTTGGGACAGGTATGAGTGCAGAGTACATAAATGGTTTTATGACCGCCCGAGATATTCTATCGTAATCAGTGCAAGTCCGGATTTTTTGCTTGCCGATATTGCTCAAAGGCTTGGATTTGATGAAATAATCAGTACACGCTATGATATGAAGCGAGGAATAATAATCGGCGAAAATTGTCGAGACGAGGAAAAACTCAACCGTCTTTTTGAGCTTCATAGCAGAGACGAGCTTGATGTCAGGGATGTTTATTCCGACAGCTACCGCCACGACCGTCCGATTTTTTCGTTGGCAAACGGTCAATGCTATCATATTGAAAACGGCAAAAGAGTTGCGTTTGATTATAATGAAGTATATAAAGAAAAATAGGAATAATAATTTTAATGAAAAATAAATTTTTTAGTGTATTGCTCGTCATTTTGCTGACGATTGGTGCGGTTTTTTCGTCCTATATTCTTGCAGACAGGGCGGTGAAGTTGAATAACGGCTCTGCCGGAGAATCGACATCAACCCAACTTGCCGTAACAGAAAATGACGGCGAGAGGGTTCTGCTTGTTGAGGACAAACAGAGGGATTATCATTTTTATACCCAAGGGGATAAGGTGATTTTTGTTCACAAGGAAAAGGAATATGTTTATGAGGATTGGAGCGAGGAGATAAATCTCGATGTGCCGAAGCTTGCATATGATGATATGGATGATGACGGCGAGGAAGAAATTCTTGTTCAGGTTGCTGCATATGCCAATGACGGCGAGATCTACCATAATGTTTATGTTTTCAATCATATGATTGACAGATACGGCGAGGAGACATTCCGAATAAACGCCTTTACCGCCGATACAATCGTAAAGATGTTCGATGAGAGAATAAAAATTGAGATAACACAGGACAAAAACTGTGAAAAAAACGGCTTGGTTGCATTTGCACGCCGTTATGACCAAATTAATTACGACCGCGAAACAGGCTTGCCCAGCTCGTATTATAACTGCTTTAGATGCTTGCAGGATTCGAACGGCAGATATATGAAGGTTTCGAATTGGCAAAAGGGCAGAATCGAGGTATTTATTGACAACGAAAATAAGATTTATATTACTATGCCCATAACGATGGTATACGAGGACGGCTCTGTTCAGGATGCAGGATTTGCAAAGTTCAAGGCGTATGTCAGCGAGGAATTCGAGAATAATATAACAGCCAAGTCGATGTCGTTTGTTGCGAATAAGGAATACGGACTCTATGGCTACAATTTTGATGGTCAAGAATGGACTGCAACGCTCAATAATGCAAGCAAGACTGTTCCGGCCGATAGAAATATTGATTTCATTCAGATTAAACAAAGCTTCGATATTGATATCGAAACAGTGGATTTTTCCGGCATAAACGGAGATGCGAATATGCTTTCTGCTATTTATGTTGATGAGCAGAGTATGGAGCTCGTTGCGAAGAAGGGTTGCAGCTTTAGCCAAAGGGAGCTGGAGGCAAATCGGTATTCGGTTAGGATGCTTACCAAAGGAGCAAGCTCGCAAACCGATTATGATATTTCGTATAAGGCGACAATCTATACAAACGATAATGGCGAGGAGGTTTTGAAAATCCTCTTTGACAAGAAATATAATAAAGTCAATATGCGGGAAGTAACCGTTAGCTTCGGAGTGAAATAATTTATGGAAAACAAATATAATGTTGCGATAACGACAGATTCAACCTGTGATTTACCTAAGGGATTAATAGAAAAGAATGAAATAACCGTCATTCCGCTCACCGTACTTTTAGGAGACAAGGTTTATCGCGACGGTATAGACATTAGTCCCGGTGATATATATGATTATGTTGCTAAAACCGGTGAGCTTCCAAAAACATCGGCAGTTACGCCCGACACCTACACAAGTGTTTTCAAAAGGCTGACTGACGAGGGTAAGAAGGTTGTGCATATCGGATTTAGCTCCGGTCTTTCGTCATCCTTCCAAAATGCCTGCGTAGCGGCGAGTGAATTCGATAGTGTTTATTGTGTTGACTCAAGAAATTTGTGCACGGCTATGGGACTTCTTGTGCTGAAGGCTTGTGATTTTCGCGAAAAGGGTATGGACGCGAAGCGAATTGCCGATAAGGTTGCAAGGCTTGTGCCAAAGGTTAGTGCAACCTTTGTGCTGGATAGTCTTGAATATTTGCACAAGGGTGGACGCTGCTCGTCGGTTGCAAAATTCGGTGCGAATGTTCTCGGCATAAAGCCGTCAATCGCAGTAAATACAGAAACAGGAACACTTGAGGTTTCAAAAAAATACAGAGGAAAAATGGATGTAGTTTATCGTCAGTATGCAAATGACCGACTGAATGAGATTAAGCGTATTCGTCCTGACAGAGTGGTTATCGCTAATTCCGGCGGAATTTCACCCGAAACGCTTGCCTTTGTGCGAGGCTTGATAGACGGTAGGGATATTTTCGATAATCTCATTATTGCCGACGCAGGATGTACAATTTCGTCACATTGCGGACCTAAAACGCTTGCGATATTCTATATTAAGAAATAATTATGAGCTTGAAGAATGAAGTGTTGAAATATCTTTCGGACAGGGACGATTCGTTTGTAAGCGGCGAGGAGCTTGCCGCAAGATTAGGAAAAAGTCGTGCTGCGGTATGGAAGGCAATAAGGTCGTTGCGTAGCGAGGGATATATCATAGATGCCCAAACGAATAAGGGCTATCGACTTTCGCCCGAAAATGATGTTTTGAATTCCGACGAAATAGAAAAGCACCTTGACTTTCACTGCAAGGTCTATTATTACGACAGCGTTGACAGTACAAATACTCAAGCAAAGCGGCTGATAAATGAAGGCGAGGACGGAGTTATTCTTGTCGTTGCAGAGGAGCAAACGGCGGGCAGAGGCAGACAGGGCAAGAGCTTTTATTCTCCGAGCAAAACCGGAGTTTATCTTTCGCTTGTTGTTCATCCTATGACAGGACTTCAAAATGCCGTTACTGCAACAACGGCGGCGTCTGTCGCTGTGTGCAGGGCAATAGAGTCGCTGACGGACAGGAAGCCAAAAATAAAATGGGTAAATGATGTCTATTTGGACGACAAAAAGATTTGCGGAATTTTGACCGAAGCAGTGACGGATTTTGAAACCCGGACTGTTACATCCGTTATCGTTGGAATAGGGCTGAATATCAGCACGACGGATTTTCCACAGGATGTAGAAAACGCCTCCTGTCTCGGCGTAAGGCTTGAACGATCAGGGCTTATCGGTGCTATTGCGAACGAATTGAACTCTGTTGTTCAGGGCGATTATTCCGATTTTATTGACTATTATCGTAGCCATAGTATGATAATCGGAGAGAATATTTATTATATTGAAAACGGCGTGAAAAATCAGGCAAGGGCCGTCGGGATTGATTCCTGCGGCGGGCTTGAAATTGAGCTTGCTGACTCAAGCAGAACCGTGCTTCGCTCCGGCGAAATAACCATTAGGAAAGAGAAAATATAAAAAATCGGTACACCTTTTTTGGGATGTACCGATTTTTTCTGTGCTGAACAAATAATCTGTGCAACATCAAAAACCTTGATTATGCCATAAATGATGTCGGGTCGCATTGCTCGTGCACGAAAAAAGAGGGCTGTCGTAACAGCCCTCGAAGAAACATCGTTTTGATTAGCCAAGCTCTGAGAAGTACTTGATTGTTCTAACCATCTGTGAAGTGTATGAGTTCTCGTTGTCGTACCAAGAAACAACCTGAACCTCATATGTGTCCTCGCCTACAGGAAGAACCATTGTCTGAGTTGCATCGAAGAGTGAGCCGAATCTCATACCAACGATGTCTGAAGAAACGATTTCGTCTGTGTTGTAGCCGAATGACTCTGTTGCAGCAGCCTTCATAGCAGCGTTGATACCCTCAACAGTAACATCCTTGCCCTTAACAACAGCAGTAAGGATAGTTGTTGAGCCTGTCGGAGTAGGAACTCTCTGTGCAGAACCGATAAGCTTGCCGTTGAGCTCAGGAATAACAAGACCGATAGCCTTTGCAGCACCTGTTGAGTTAGGTACGATATTAACAGCAGCAGCTCTTGATCTTCTAAGGTCACCCTTTCTCTGAGGACCGTCAAGAGTCATCTGGTCGCCTGTGTAAGCGTGGATTGTGCACATAATACCGCTCTGAATCTCAGCGTAGTCGTTGAGAGCCTTTGCCATAGGAGCAAGACAGTTAGTTGTGCAAGAAGCAGCAGAAATAACTGTATCCTCAGCAGTAAGAGTGTCGTGGTTTACATTGTAAACGATTGTTGGAAGGTCGTTGCCTGCCGGAGCAGAGATAACTACCTTACGAGCACCTGCCTTGATGTGAGCAGAAGCCTTCTCCTTTGAGCAGTAGAAGCCTGTGCACTCAAGAACAACATCAACATTAAGCTCGCCCCAAGGAAGCTCTGAAGCGTCAGCCTTTGCGTAAATCTTAATTTCCTTACCGTCAACGATGATAGAATCGTCAGTAGCAGAAACTGTATCAGCAAGAGCATACTTACCCTGTGATGAGTCATACTTGAGAAGATGAGCAAGCATCTTTGGGCTTGTAAGGTCGTTGATAGCAACTACTTCGTAGCCTTCAGCACCGAACATCTGGCGGAAAGCGAGACGACCGATACGGCCGAAACCATTAATAGCAACTTTTACCATTGGAATATACCTCCGAAAATTTTTTAATAAATTGCTTTTGCATTTTATTTTTGCAGTATTATTTTATACTTTTTATGCGTAATAATCAAGAGTATTTTGTAAATTTTACGAATTATACAAAAACGAAGCGTTCATTTGTTAATTTTATGACGATAATATATAACTAATACATTATGTTATGTCAGCAGGTTGATTACATAATTCGAAACAAGCATACCCTGTGGCGTGAGCGAAATATGAGTGGGCGATTCATTAATAAGTCCTGCTTCTGTCTCTTATACACATCTCCGAGCCCACGAGACGTAGAGGA
>CAMFPZ010000009.1 GCA_945979635.1 uncultured Eubacterium sp. | reverse complement strand
TTACAAAAATTCGAACAGATATTATTCCTACTACTCATATGGCAAGGAATAGAAATAAGGGGTTAAAATGGAAAAAAGAGCCAAAACACAATTTTGGTTAGAGTTCTTTACAGACGGGCTTTCGCTTGCCGCAGGCTTTGCAATAGCGTTCACACTACTAAAGCTCACATCTGACAGAATAGATTATTTTTTACTCGGTCAGTGGTTTGAATACTATTTTCTGCTACTGATTGCATATGTTTCGACATTTCTGTTATTCCATACAAGCATTGATATACACCAAAGAAACAGAGCTGTCGAGATTGTAAATATCCTAAAAAACAATACTCTTGTTTTCCTTGTATTCCTGGCTCTTCTTCTGCTATTCAAGAACGAGCTTATGATTATCAGGCGACTTTATGTTACTTCATTTGCATTTTATCTCGCCTTCACCGCCATAGCAAGATACTATCTCAAGCGATGGCTGACAGGAAGCTTTTCCGAGCAACGAAGCAAAATCGCCTCCTATGTCGGAGTGCTCACAACGAAGGACAGAGCCGAGAGCTTTGTAGAGGAGCTCAAGAAGGATTGGAGCATTAAGGTTACAGGAATTGCCCTTTTAGACAATTTTGTGGAGAACGGAAGGTTCGTTTTCGACAAGGAGCTTGAGTTCGGTCTTGATAACGAAAGAACAAAAATTGCAACAAAAAACAGAATAAAATTTCCGCATATAATTTGCGAGGATATTCCGGTTATCGCAACAGATATAAGATTTCTCGATTGGATAAGAAGCACACCTCTCGACGAAGTTTTCATCAACCTTCCATATGAATACAGCGAAGATGTCAGCGAAATAGTTGAGGAGCTTGAGAATATGGGCGTTACTGTTCATCTCAATGTGCCCGTGCTCGACAATATGCTAACCGAAAGCAATTTCGACAATATCAACTGCAAAATGTATGCAGGCTATCCTGTTGCAACCTTTGCTCCGGCAATTCATAGCAGTGCAGGACTTGCACTGAAAAGATTTTTGGATGTAGTGCTTTCGATAATAGGAATTATTCTTAGCGTTCCGATTATTGCAATAGTCGCTATTCCTCTTCTTATTGAATCTCCCGGACCGCTGTTATTTAAGCAGGAAAGAGTCGGACAAAACGGACGAATCTTCAAAATCTATAAGCTCCGTTCAATGTATAAGAACGCAGAAAAGCGTAAGGCAGAGCTTATGAAGCACAACAAAATGGACGGTCTTATGTTCAAGATGGACAACGACCCCAGAATAACTAAGGTTGGCAGAATCATCAGGAAATTAAGCATTGATGAGTTGCCTCAATTCATAAATGTTCTAAAGGGCGATATGAGTCTTATAGGAACCCGTCCTCCGACAGTCAAGGAATTCGAGCAATACGAGAACAGGCACAAGCGTAGACTTTCTATGCGTCCCGGAATCACGGGAATGTGGCAGGTTAGCGGTCGTTCAGACATCGTGGATTTCGAAGAGGTCGTTAAGCTCGATTGCGAATACATAGATAATTGGAGCACAACGCTCGACATAAAAATCTTCTTCAAAACAATAAAAGTTGTGCTTACTCACAAAGGAGCAGAATAAATGAAAATAGCTATGATCGGTCACAAAAGAATTCCATCACGAGAGGGTGGAATTGAAATAGTTGTCGGCGAGTTGTCTAAAAGAATGACTCAAAAGGGACACACCATAGTTGCCTACAACAGAGATAGTGAGCACATAGCAGGTAAGGATTTCGATGCCGAGAAAAAACAAAAAAAATGGGAGGGCGTCGAAATAAAATGGATCAAAACTCCCGATTCAGCAAAGCTAAATGCGGTTGTTTACAGCTTTTTTGCAACATTAAGAGCAGTTTTTTCGAAATTTGATATTATACATTTTCACGCCGAAGGTCCTGCGGCTATGGTCATTTTGGCAAAGCTTTTCAAAAAGAAAAGCATCGTTACCATCCATGGTCTCGATTGGCAAAGAAGTAAGTGGGGCGGATTTGCAACAAAATACCTTCTTTTCGGCGAGAAAGCTGCGGCAAAATACGCAGACGAAATTATAGTTTTGTCAAAAAATGTTCAGCGATACTTTTTAGAAAAGTACAACCGACAAACAAATTACATACCCAACGGAATAACAAAGCCGAACATAGAAAATGCAGACATCATAAAGCAGAAATACAATCTTGACAAGGATGACTACATTCTCTATCTCGGCAGAATTGTTCCCGAAAAAGGCATACACTATCTAATCGAAGCATATAAAGCGTTAGACACAAACAAAAAGCTCGTTATCGCGGGCGGTGCAAGCCATACTCAAGAATACCTGAATGAGCTCGTTGAATCCTGCAAGGGAAACGAAAGCATAATCTTCACGGGATTTGTTCAGGGCAGAGAGCTGGATGAACTATTTTCCAATGCATATATATATTGCTTACCAAGCGATTTAGAGGGTATGCCGATTAGTCTATTAGAGGCTATGAGCTACGGATGCTGCTGCCTGACTTCGAACATCGACGAATGCACAGAGGTGTGCGGCGACAACGCAGTTTATTTCAAAAAAAGTGACTCAACAAGCCTGACTAAAGAACTAAACGACCTGTTAAAAAACAAAGACAGAGTAAGCGAGTTTAAGTCAAGCTCCGCACAATATATTTTATCCCGATACAATTGGGACAGCGTAACAGAGCAAACGCTAAACCTTTATAACAAAGTAAAACGGTGAGCAAATGAAAATTTTAATGGTAAACAAGTTTCTGTACCCAAACGGCGGCTCGGAAACTTATATGTTCAAATTAGGAAAATACTTTTCGGATAACGGTCACGAGGTTGAGTACTTCGGAATGGAGCACCCCGAAAGATGCGTCGGTAATTCAGCCGAGGCTTATACACAGAATATGGATTTTCATACTGCTTCAGCCGTCAACAAAATTAAAATGTCCTTCAAGACAGTATACTCAAAGGAAGCATACAGAAAAATGCTTCTTGTACTCGATAGCTTTTCGCCGGAAATAGTCCATCTAAACAATTTCAACTACCAGCTAACTCCGACCATAATTCAGGCCGTCAGAGATTGGGAAAAGAAAACTAACGAAAGAATAAAAATCATATACACGGCACACGATTATCAGCTTATATGTCCCAATCATTCGATGTTTAATAATTCGGAAATCTGCGAGGCTTGTTCGGGAGGCAAATTTATCAACTGTTTAAAGGGTAAGTGTATTCATTCTTCACTGCTGAAATCACTTTTCGGAGCTATGGAGGCTTATCTTTGGGCAAGCAAGAATATTTATGAGCAGCTCGACAAGGTTATATGCTGCAGCGAATTCATAAAGAGCAAGCTAGACCAATACCCTATTTTTCGCAATAAAACAATAGCAATACATAATTTCATCGAAAGCGTAGAAAACGAAGACTACGACAAGGAAGATTATGTTCTTTACTTTGGAAGATTAAGCGAGGAAAAAGGAATCGACACCATCCTCGAATGTAAAAATGTAAAATTTAAGGTTGCAGGAACAGGAGCACTTGAGGACAAAATTAAAAATGCCGACAACATAGAATACCTTGGCTTCAAAACAGGAGACGAACTCAAAAAGCTAATCTCAAGAGCAAGGGTTACAGTATATCCAAGTATATGGTACGAAAACTGTCCGTTCTCGGTTATGGAAAGCATAATGTACGGCACACCTGTTATCGGAGCAAGAATAGGAGGAATTCCGGAGCTTATTGATGACGGAGAAACAGGAATCTTATTCGAACCAAAGAACACAAAGGATTTTGAAAGGGCAATCGCTACTATACTAAACGACGACGAATTAGCACAGCGTATGAGCATAGCGTGCAAGAAAAAGAAATTCGACACACTGGAGCAATACGCACAAAGGCTTTTAGCTATATACAACGAATAAAGGCGAGATTTTTATGGCAAAGAAATTAAACGGAACTGTAATAGTTACATACAGATGCAACGCACGATGCACAATGTGCAACAGATATAAGGCACCATCAAAGCCGGAGGAGGAATTAACGGTTGAGGCAATAAAGAAGCTGCCGCCGATGTATTTCACAAATATCACCGGAGGAGAGCCTTTCATCAGAGAGGATCTCAAGGACATTGTTCGTGAGCTCTACAAAAAAAGTGAACGCATCGTTATTTCTACTAATGGATTTTTCACAGACAGAATAGTCGAGCTTTGTAAGGAGTTTCCGCAAATCGGTATTAGAATCTCAATCGAGGGCTTGGAGCAGACAAACAACGAAATCAGAGGACTCGACGATGGCTTCAACAGAGGCTACGAAACTTTAAAAAAGCTTGTTGATATGGGTATGAAGGATGTAGGATTCGGTATGACGGTTCAGGACAGAAACGCACCCGATTTAGTTCCTCTTTACAAGCTATCTGACGAAATGGGTATGGAATTTGCCACAGCCTCACTTCATAACAGCTTTTATTTCGTTGAAGCAAAGAACAAGATAAACGACAGACCGATGGTGGCAGAGAATTTCGAAAAGCTCGTAAATGAACTGCTTGCATCAAAGAGTCCGAAAAAATGGTTCAGAGCATATTTCAACCACGGACTAATCAATTACATTTATTCACAGAAGCGACTGCTTCCCTGCGATATGAGCTTCGACACCTTCTTCATCGACCCATACGGCGATGTAATGCCCTGTAACGGCACAAAGGACAAGGAGGTTATGGGCAACATAAACGAGCAAAGCTGGGACGAGCTTTGGAACAGTGAGCAAGCTGAAAAAGTCAGAGCAAAGGTTCGCACCTGTGACAGAAATTGCTGGATGATAGGCTCCGTATCCCCTGCTATGCACAAATACATTTGGGTGCCTGCGATATGGGTGCTTAAGCACAAAATGAAATTTTGGACAAAGAATAAATATTCGATGTACGAAAACAAAATCGTTTGCGACTACCGAGACGGAAGAGTAACAAAGGATGAGCTCGACAGGCTCTCAACCTGCGATATTAACGCTGAAATAAATAATGGTCTGTCCGAGGCGTCGATGGAGCAGCTAAAGGACAGAACAGGAGAAGAAATAGTTGAAGCCGATATTGCTTCGCAAATTAATTAGGAAGAATATATGAAAAACATAATCTTGGCAGACTGCCCAAAGGACGAAATCATAGATTTTGTAGAAGGTTTAACCGAATCAACAGACAAGCAATGGGATATTAAATCTTCAATATGTAATTGGGGAAGAGCATCAAAATCGGCAAACCTAAAAAGATATATTATATATTTTACAGCTCCGCTAAAGGCCTTCCTAAAGCGTAGGGATTATTCGACTATTGTCGGTTGGCAACAGTTTTATGCATTGATATTCTGTTTTTACTGCAGGATATTTAAGGTGAAAAAGACAAGCGAGGTTGTGGCCGTAAATTTTACCTATAAGGCTAAAAGCGGCTTTTTGGGAAGAATATACGAACGCTTTATGCGATATATAGTAAACAGCAAATATCTCGATTACATTCATGTTCCCTCCTACAATTATGCCAAAAGGTGTAAGCGTGAATTAGGAATCGCTTCGGAAAAGATTTTTGTTTTTCCTTTCGGAATAAACGACCAATACGAAAATTTCAAGCAATTAAAGGGACTGAACGAAGATTTTGCTTTGGCTATCGGCAGGTCAAACAGGGATTACGATTGGCTCATTGAGGAATGGAGAAGCGTTGATTATCCCCTTTACATAATCTGCGACACATACAAAAAGCCTGCGAATTTGCCCGACAACATTACTGTGTTCAGCAATATAAACGGCAATGAGCAATACAAATACATAAAGAGCTGTAAATATCTAATTATCCCCATTAAAGACGAAAACATCTGCTCAGGCGATACGGTTTTGCTCAATGCAATGTCAAACAAAAAGACCGTAATAGTAAACGGCCCCAGCACGCTTACCGAGATGTATATAAAGGACGGCGAAAACGGAATAATCGTTTCAAAGAAGAAGGGCGATCTTGCAAACAAAATCAACTATATGCTCGAAAACAATATCGACATAGGTGAAAATGCAAGACAGTCATATTTAGGCGGTTATTCCCGCAAATCAATGGGAATTAATCTGGGTAATGCACTGAATAGAGAAAAAACAAGCACAGAGAATATGAAGGTTCTAATCGTAAATCCGATTATGTATACCAACGAAACAAGTGCAATCAAAAAAGTCAATACCGTCAAGGACACTATGATATATGATTTATGTCTCGCTTTTCGCGAAAGAAGCATAGATGTTTCCCTTGCGGCAGGAGATTTATACAAACCGACTGAAAACGAGGAATACCCCTTCAAAATTCATTGGATGAAAATAAAATATCCAAAGCTCTTTCCTCCGCACACACTTCCCTACTGTCCCGAAGTAAAGAAGATTGCAAAAAACGGAGGATATGATTTAATCATAACAAGCGAGGTATTCTCTCTTAATTCACTTATGCTTTCGATTCATTCGAAGAAGAATTTAATCGTATGGCATGAGCTTGCAAAGCACAACAAAATTTTCAGAGGCTATGCCTCAAAGCTTTGGTACGGCATTATAGCAAGAGTATTTTTCAAAAACACTCTTATAGTTCCCAGAAGCGAACAGGCAAAGCAATTTATTTCGCAATACTGTAACAAAGTAAGCGACGAGACGATTGACCACGGCGTTAATTTGAACAAATTTCTCCCTTGCAGCAATAAGGATGATATTTTTGCAGTTTGCTCACAGCTTATACAAAGAAAGCATATCGAAAAAACGATAGACGCATTCTGCAAGTATCTAAAGAAATACAATGCCGACACAAAGCTGATTATTATGGGCGAAGGCGACAAGAAAAATGAGCTCGAAAATCAGGTTAAGCATTTAGGTATTGAAAAAAATGTCGAATTCACCGGCAATCTCAATCACAGAAAGCTAATCGAAATACTGTCAAAGGCTAAGGCAATGCTGATTTACACCGAAAAGGACAACAATATGATTTCCATAGCCGAGTCAATCGCAGTAGGAACACCTGTTATCACAACCGGCGTTCCGTATAACTCGAATGATATAAAAAATCACAATCTCGGAATTGTCAGCGATTGCTGGAACGAGGACGACCTCAAACGCATTGTCGATGAAAGCCCAATCTATGTACAGGCGTGCTTGGATTACAGAGATAATATTTCTACATTAAGTAAGGTTGATTCCTTTGCAGAAATCAACAAAAAATATTTAGGTTAATTATAAACCAAAAAAACATTGTAAAACGCAACGGACTTGGAGGAAAAATGAATATTCTTTTATCTTCATACAGTGTAAATCCATATAAAGGTTCCGAGGACGCTGTGGGTTGGAATTGGACTGTAACGCTGTCAAAAATGCTTCCAAAAGCAAATTTATTCTTGGTCACAAAAAAATTCAACGAAGCAGACACAAGAAAAGGCCTCGAAGAATTAGGACTAAAGAATGTTAAGCTGATTATCGTTGATGTACCCGACTGCCTTAATTGGTTTAGGGAAAAGCATTCGGCATTTCACCATATGTACTATATGCTATGGCAAAAATATGCGTATAAATGGGCAAAAAACAGCGGAATAAAATTCGATATTGTTCATCATATCACTATGGGAAATTATCGCATTACAGGCTCAATGTATAAGCTCGACGCATATTCGATATTTGGGCCTGTCGGCGGAGGACAAACGACGCCCAAATCACTAAAATGCTATTATAAAAGTCAAAAAATATATGAAAGCTATCGAGATTTGGTAAACGGCATCTTTCTCAAGCTACCGTCCTACAAAAGAAAAATTCGTTCCTTTGATAAGGTTTATGCCGTAAACAAGGAAACAAAAATCGCAATTCAAAACGCGGCAAGCATAAATTGTGATATTCTGCCGGAAATCGCGATTAACGAAGAATTAATGTCACTTGAAATTGAGCATACAGAAAAAGACTGTATCGAGATTATATATCTCGGAAGATTCATTGAACTCAAGGGACTAATGCTTTTGCTCGATGTAATTAAGCAAATTAAAACTGACAACGCCTTTCACTTTACTCTGTACGGCTCGGGTGAGCTGGAGAATGATATGAAGCAAAGAATAAAGGATTATCAAATCGAGGACATTGTTTCAATCGGCGGAGAAATAAATCACAACGATATTTCGAATATTTACAGTAGTGCCGACATATTCGTGCACCCAACCTTCAGAGACAGTGCAGGTGTTGTTTTTGTTGAGGCGATGGCACATAAGCTGCCTTTGGTTGCACTAAACCAAAGCTTTTCCAGCGAGCTGTGTGAGCATGGCTGCGGCCTATTTGTTAATACAAATCAAAGCAAGGAAGAAATAATAAAAGAGTTTGCAGAGAATATTGCCACACTCATTGAGGACAGTGAGCTTCGCCGCAAGCTGGGCGAAAACGGCTACAAATATGCAAATGAGGAGCTCACGGTTGCTCATAAATTCGAAATTATATATAGGGACATTACAGATGATTAAGGTCTGTAAAAAGGAATATTATGCATAAATCAAAAATAAAACTAAAGGTATATCCTATGCAGATGATTATAGCACTCATACTAATGCTATTGCCTATGACCATCATCTTGGAGAAAATAACAGGAATAAACGCTTTTGACTATCTTGATGAGGCGTGGACTATCTTTTGCATAACATATGTTTTCATCGCTGCAATAAGAAGAAAAATCAAACGAAGCGACTTGATTTTTGTTGTTTTTGTTATTATACTCGCAATAATCGGATTAGTGAGTAATATGATATTCGAAATTATTGATAATTGGTTTGCTATTGCTATTGATGCATTGAGCCTATTCAAGATATTCCTTCCGTATATAGTTATGAAATATATTGCTGTAAATGACAAGCAAATGCTAATCGCAAAATACATACTTCCCTTCGCAAAGCTTCTTATTCTATCCGCCACTTTGTTTGGAATACTAACCGAGCTCGGCTTCACCAATATGTATATTGCGGATTTGAGATACGGATTAAAGGCATTTTACTTTATTTTCAACAGCGAGCCCAGATTCGGATACATTATGGCGTGCTGTATGCTGATTGTTCTGATTGTTGAAGAGAACAAAACAAAGGAAAAAATATATTCTATCCTTTGCATTTTCAATATGATACTGACAACAAAGGGCTCGGTATATATCGTTATAGTTTGCTATATCGTTTTTACTATTCTATGGAAAAAGCAAGCGAAGATGACTCCTATTCAGGCAATTCCGCTTTCAATCGCAGGCATTGTCGCCTCAACGTTCCAAATCAACAATTACCTCCGAGACACAACCTCACCGAGAATGCTTCTGCTAAAATACAGTTTCGTAACGGCGAATGACCATTTTCCGTTTGGCTCCGGATTTGCGACCTACGGCTCCGATATGGCAAGCAGAAACTATTCCCCCCTGTATTATAAATACAGATTTCACAGAGAATACGGACTTACGCCAAAAAGAGGTATGTTCCTAAATGACAGCCTGTTGTCTATGTTTTTCGCTCAATTCGGCTATATCGGAACTGCAATTTTTGCTGTTCTTGTCGGAATTATATTTATGCACATCAACAACATCAACGTATACAAAAAGGCAAAGGCTCTCACCTTGGCTATTTTCATCGGCTTGGTTGCAAGCTGTCTTGGGTCGGCACTGATTAAATCTAATATCGGTGTTCTTTCAATTTCTATAATTGGTATTGTATGCGGATATACCGACAACACATTTAATAAGAAGGAAAAAAGCACAAGACTGAAAATTAAATTTCAATAAAGACTATGCTATATTTTATCAAAGACACACTGAAAACTCTGGTCTTGAGTATTCCATACGGATTATTTATTGCCGCTATCACAACATTGGGTATAAACAAAATCTTTGGAAGCAGCTTCAGGCACTATACTAATCTGCTAAACAAAAAGCGGTTTCGAATGCTTTTCTACACAATAACATATATTTTTGTTCTTTTGTACAGGACTGTTTTTTGCAGAAAAAGCGAATACGAGCCGCTTGAGAATGTTTGGGGCGGATGGGGAATTAAGATATTCGAATATACAGGATTAGACTACGGTACGCTAATCGGAAACATAATTATTTTCATACCGCTCACGCTAATCATTCTCGCCACTTTTAATGAGGTTTTTTCATCAAAAAAGGATATGCTCATCAAATGCGGTATTTTTTCGCTCGGTCTATCATTATTTATTGAGCTACTGCAGCTAATACTCAAAAAAGGAACTTTCCAAATTTCGGATATAGTATATAACACTATCGGCGGACTAATCGGCGTCGGTACATACATTCTTATTCAAACAAAAATCAAAGGACGCAGAAAATGAGCAACAGGACAAGAACTGAAAATTCAATAATCAATACTGCGTTAAGCACAGGAACATATCTTCTTAACACGGTTATTGCATTCGTTACAAGAATGATATTCGTCAGGGTTTTGTCCGACTCATATTTAGGTTTGAACAGCCTATTTTCGAATATATTTTCGGTACTGTCGATTGTTGAGCTCGGCGTTGGAAATTCGATAATCTACTATCTATACAAGCCAATTCACGAAAAAAACGAAAAGGAAGCTGCCGCAATAATGCGGCTTGCAAAAAAAATATATATTGCTTTAGGAATTTTTGTTGCAATAAGCGGCTTAGTCGTTGCAATATTCCTAAATAAAATCACAGGCGATACAGGAAATATCACAGAGAACATCCACATAATGTACATAATATATCTCACCGGTGTTGTCAGCGGATATTTTTTCAGCTATAAGACGCTTATTCTTACGGCAAACCAAAGAGTTTATGCAGTAAACGGTCTCAACTCACTCGTTATTGCCGTGCAAAATGTTGTCCAAATAATTCTGCTATTAGTATTCAAGTCGTATTTTCTATACATAATCGTCATCGTTCTCGGAACTCTCGTTTATAACCTACTTATTAATCTCATAGCAAACAAACGCTATCCATATATAAAAAAATACAAAAACGAAAAACCGCAGGGCTTCAGCACAAAGGAGCTTTTGACAAGCTTCAAGGGATTAATTATATACAAGTTCAGCGACATATGCGTAAACAATACCGACTCAATAATGATCTCTGTCTTCAGAGGCTTAAGTCAAACCGGTATGGCTACAAACTATTCGCTTTTTGTTACAACGCTCAACGCTTTGCTCGGACAGGTAATAAAATCAATAACGCCAAGCATCGGAGATATGAATGTTGAAAAAAGCAAGGAAGAGCAGCACGCATTTTTCAATTCTATTTATTTATTAAATTTCTGGATATTTAGCTGGGCGGCAATCGGACTTGCGTTCGTTTCCTCGGATATGGTGTCTTTGCTATACGGAAGCAAGTATGTAATGGATTTCAAGGTTCCGTTGATTCTTGCAATCAGCTTTTTTGTGGCAGGACTGCAAAATCCTATTGTTATTTACAAGGAAACAAGGGGCATTTTTACAAAGGGCCAATATATTTTACTATTCACAGCGGTGCTCAATATACTGGGAGACATTATCCTCGGTAAATATCTTGGCATACTCGGAATATTTCTGGCAACGATTATTGCAAGATTATGCACCGTAAGCTGGTACGAGCCCTATATTATTTTTAAAAACGCATTCGGCAAAAGACCATTCGGATATTATTTCAAATTCCTAATGTCATTTGTTATTCTCTTCTTCGAGGGTGCAATTTGCTATTTACTATGCAGAGTTGTTGATTTTTCGCCTATAATAAACATCATAATCAAGGTGATAATATGCAGCGTAGTACCTAATTTGTTTATTCTGCTCTTCAAAAAAAAGCCTGAATTTGCACAAATAGAAAGCATATTCAAAAGACTTCTATTAATAGTAAAGAGAAAAAGCAGCACCGAAAATACTTGAACCAATATGAAACAGAAATCCGCTATTACTCAAGGAGATACTACTATGATTTTTAAGCATAAAAAGCATAAGGATATTTCTGAAAAAAGAGTTGTATATTTTACAAATTGCGAAACGCCGTACAGAACGCTTTTTTTCAACGAGTTGTCAAAAGAGTGTAAGCTCGATGTGCTTTACGAGTTTTCTAAGAACCAATCGAGAAGTAAAAAATGGCTAGACGGTACAACAAATAATCATAATTCGATTTTTTTGGACAGACTGAATTGCAAAAATAAAATTTCCAAATATTTCAAGGCGTTAAAAATCCTACTTAGCGGATATGATGAAATAATACTAGGCTGCTATAATTCGAAATCACAGATGTTTTGCATTTTTATGCTTCGCCTACTTAGAAAAAAATATATGATGAATTTTTACGGCGAAATATACCTAAACAAAAATTATTTCAAAAAACTGGCAAAGAATTTTTTTATCGTAGGTGAAAAG
>CAMFPZ010000008.1 GCA_945979635.1 uncultured Eubacterium sp. | reverse complement strand
GAAAATGACGAAGTTTTCCAAAGAAGCGAAATCAAAATATGGGAATGCCGCAACTGCGGTCATATCATCGTCGGCAAGCAAGCTCCCGAAATTTGTCCAACCTGCGACCATCCGCAGGCATTCTTTGAAATCAAGTGCGAAAACTACTAGACAAACCCAACAAAAAAAGGTTCGATAATTAAACCGAACCTTTTTTGTTTTACTTATTATTATGTTTGCTATGATAATGTTAGCTCCGGATACATATAGGTCAGGAAGTTCGAGCCTATCATCTTTTCGACGATAACATAATCCTTTGCGTTTATGCAGCCATCGTTATTCAAATCGACAAATTTCAAATACGATACATCGCCCTTCTTCGAGAAAATGACGAGCATAAACAGCTCTTGGTCTGCCGCATTAATTACTCCGTCCTTGTTAAAATCACACGCAACAAGCTTTATTGCCTGCTTATCAGTGAGAATAATATCATGGTCTGTAATAGAAAGTCCTACAAATCGAGTGAAGCCGTAGGCATATCTTATTTCCATAATATAGTTTCCGGATTTCATCTTGAACCTGAAATGTCCGTTTTCATCCGTGCTGGCAACGAGCGTGCCGTCGATATAAATATCGGCATTTTCAAGTGATGTATCCTCGAAATTATAAGCCTTTCCGTTATCCGCCTCAATTTTACCCGAAACGGTATAAACGCCTATGCTCGGCTTATATTCATCGAGTGGCTCATAGTAGGTCTTTAGATACTGTGAGCATACACTGCATTTCAAAACACGAATACCATAGTCAGTTGCAGTTTCCTTAATATAAGCAACCTGACAGTACTTATGTCCTTGTGCCTCACTGCGGCGTTCCTCCAAAATCTCGCTGCAATATTCGCAAACGCCGATTTCGTAGCCGTCGTGGTCACAGCTTCCTTCGTAAACCGTAAGCCATTCAATATCGCCGTGGCCATCTGTGCAATAGCCTAAATATCCCGACAAAATATCTATCGCATCGAAGCAAATTTCTGTAAACACCTCTTCGTCAGTGTATACATTAAACGGAACATTATTCGATCTTGCATAGCCGTGAGCAAAGGTTCCTGCCATGGTATAAATCGTAGGAATCGAGGATTGATTAAATACTTTATATCCGATAGTCGGATTCCAAACATAAACCGATTTCAGAGTTGGGATATAGGATAACGCACCTGCCCCAAGCTCAACCAAGCTCTTCGGAAGCACAATACCCTCGAGCACACAACCGCTGAAGCAGTCCGAACCAATGCTCAAAATTCCTTCCGGCAAAAGAACACTTGCAAGATTTTTGCAACCCTTGAACGCCTTGCTTCCAATGGAAGCACAGGGATAAGGAATATTAATCGTCTTAAGCTTTTCGCATCCCTCGAAGGCTGAATCGCCTATTGCTTCAACGCCTGATTGGATACGAACGGACTTGAGATTTGGTGCCATAGCAAATGCATTTTCGCCGATTATACTAACTGTCGACGGAATTCTAATTGTGTTGATATTACTACATCTAAATGCATCTGCTCCAATAGCGACTGTGTCCGACTTAATCTCAATACTCTCAGCCCCCTGCGGAACATTGAGCAAAACACCGTCTCTGTAAAGGCAACCCTTATATTCATAGATTCCTGTATCATTGTTTTCGCTGAGTCTATATTCCTTAAGGGTAGGCATTTCGAAATAATTATCGAATCCGTAGAAGCTATCTCCTAAATATACAGACTTAACATTTACATTCTTGAATCCACTTAAGGTTGATCTTTCAACATCATCTCCGAGAATAATGTCGATACCCAAGGTCATACTGCCCGAGCCGTTAAACGCATTAATATCTATCGAGCCTACATTACCCGTAAAGGTAACAGTATCGAGCATATAAAGATTAGCAAAAGCCATCGTGGAAATTGAAATTAGATTTTTGCCGAAGCTGATATTAAATACATTATAGCAATTCAAAAATGCACCTTGTCCGATAATTGTGGTTGTGTCCGGAAACTTCAGGCTTTGAAGAGCCGAGCAATTTTTGAATGCAGAATCCTTTATAATTTGAACGCCTTCCATATTCAAATATTTTAGGCTGACACAATTTTCTGCCATTCGTTCAGGAACAACCTTCAATCCCTTGCCCAGTGAGAGCGTCTTAAGGCTCTTACAACCCTCAAATGCCGACGGATAAATTGTCGAAACATTATCGGGAACAACAAGCGACTCAAGCTCTACGCAATTCTTAAAGGAATTCTCTATAACCCTAATCGTTTCGGGAAGAATAATTTCGCTTGCTCCTACCTCACAAAGCGGAGTATAAAGAGAATTCACACCGCTTACGATGATTATTTTCTTTGCCTTCGGAACAGAGTCAAGAGGATTGAATTCCATATCGTAGAAATCGCCAATCATCGGACCTTTACCGAAGATATAAAGAATATCAACATTGTTGAAATACGACCATTGAACACATTCGTCAGGGTTAATTACACCCGGTCTGTTTGTAATATATCCTGTGACATCGCTGTTGCAATCAGTTGCAAAGAACGGAATATTCATATCAACTGCATATGCAAGAGCCGTGCTTCTTGAGGTTGAATAAATAACTACACTTGAAATAATCCTTGAATTCTCATCATAGCCGATAGCCGATTTAGACTTATTGACAGTATCGGTATAAATCTCGGTTGAGTCGCTGTTGAACACAACATCGCGAAGATAAAGACAATTAGTGAATGCACCCGAACCGATATATTCGACATTTTCGCTAAACGCTATTTTGCTGATAGAAATACCCTTGAACGCCTCGTCGCCGATAACCTTTACACTGTCGGGAATTGCGATAGTGGAAATAGTTGTACATCCTGAAAATAAGCCGTTTGGAATTTCGGTCATTCCTTCAGGGAGAGTAACAGTCGTTTTTATCGGTGCGTTGTTTACAAAAACATATTCGCCGAGTGTATTCGAAAGCGAAATTGTAATCGTCTTCATTCTGTTATTCGCGAAGGCATAATCGCCTATTACAACGTCCCTATCAGTTCCGTCGAAGTCCGTAAAGTTATTATTTTCGAACGCGTGAGCACCGATATTCTTCAAATAACGCATACCGAACGCACCTGCTCCGAAATTGTTATTAGCGAACGAATAGTCGCCGACCGACTCCAGCTTCGTTGCGGTGCTGTCTATATAAAGACTGCTGATTTGAGAATTATTGAACGCATTGTCGCCAATTGAGCGAAGGTCGCTTCCGATGTTAAGATTAGTAATCTTCACCCCACAGAATGCATTATTTCCGACTGTCTCAACGCCTGCCTCGATATACAAATACGAGATATAAACGCTCTCATCACAGCTTGCAAAATCATCGCCTATTTCCGTAATTCCGCCGCCGATATGAACCGAGATGTTACCCTTGCCCATACGAATAATATCGTCGAATCTCACCCTTAAGCCATCCGAGGTTTCCATAGTATCGCTCAATGTGCCGCTTCCTACGAAATAAAGCTTTGAGCCGGTTGAGGAATACTGCCAGGTACCGTTCTCCCAGGTACCGAACATTGAAGTATTAACCTCGTCAATCGCATACGCCTCGTTGTCTTTATAGCTTTGGGCATAAGCGAATTCATCGGGATGCAAATCGAAATACTCGTAGCCGTTGCACACCTCAAATTCAATCAGCCTGCTCTGGCTGTATTCGTATGCAGACGAAAGTCTCTCGCCGATAATCGTTAGATTAGGCATACTCTTGAATATAGAAGCTCCCATATTTATTCCGAACCTTGTAATAACCGCATATTTCATAGCGGTACAGTCGGAAAATGCATAATTGCCAATAGATGAAACCTGATTAGGGATAATAATATTTTTAAGCTTATTACAGTTTGCAAATGCATATTCACCGATGGTAGTCAGGGACGCCGGCAACGCAATGTTCTCTATGCCGGACGATTCGAAAGCACTTCTGCCGATTGTCGTCAGCTTCGAATTGGATGAAATCGTAACCGTCTTAAGATTATGGCAGCTTTTGAATATTTCCCCAGGAAGAGTCGTAGTGGTGTACTCAATCATTACGCTTTCTAACGCCGAGCCGGCGAAGGCACGCATCGCGATATTTCCGCCCCACAGAGTAAGCTCCTTTATTCCCGTGTTGGCATATGCCTCATAGCCTATTTTTTCCGCTGTGTCAATGTCTATTGACTCGAGCTTTGTACATCCATAGAAGGCTCTGTCCCTTGTTTCTATTGCACGAAGAGAGGTAACCTCTCTTAGCTCCTTACACTCGCGGAATGCCTCGGTATTAATAATCTGCAAATTATAGAGACTGACTCTCGTGAGTCCGGATTGACAAAACGCCTGTGTACCCATAGTTTTTACATAAAACAGATTTGCATATTCAAGGCCGGTACAGCCGTAAAACGCTCTGTCACCGATTGAGGTAACATATCTTGTATTAATGTTCTTAAGACTTGTGCACAAATAGAAGCAATCAGCCGGAATAGATGTTATAGTATCTCCAAGCTTAACATCCGTAAGTGCCGTACATCTTTGGAATGCACCCGAATTAATGCTTTTTACCGAATTCGGAATTGTAACGCTCGTTAGATTCGTACAGCCGTAAAACATACCATTGCTGATATTCTTTACATTGCTCAAATCAATGCTCGTAATAGTCGAGTTTTGGAACATATAATCGCCATATACTGTATCATAGCTAAATCTCGAAAGGTCAATCTCGCTGAATACCGAGCCCGAAACAACCGATTTTCCAAAATATGTAACTGTTGCGGGAAAATTAAATTCTGTTAGACAATTATCACGGAATGCATCGTTGCCAATCTTTTCGAGAACCGAATCCTCCGGAAAAACAAGCCTCGTTATTTTACAGCCTTGGAATGCTTCTGCTCCTATTTCCTTAAGTCCCGAGCCGAACTCAACCGTATCAATCCAAGCATTGTAAAATCCTCTGTAATCAATCGTCTCAAGCGAATTCGGAAGAACAACAGAAACGATTTCCTTTGTGTATCTAAAGGTCTGACTCGGAATTGATGTAATTCCCTCTCCGATTACAATTCTTACTGTACTGTAATCGCAGTTGTTTATTACTACATTGAAGCTGTTATAAGCTCTTCCTGCCGCGTCCAAAATTGACTTGCTGTTTAGCACGCCCTCACCGAAGATATATAAGGTCGACCTATCGGCACTGTATTTCCATGTGCCGTTTTGCCATGTGCCGTAGGTTTCCTCGCTATCCATATCGTCGTCCTGAATTAGGTCCTCGATTTCTGCACTGAGGTCGCCGCTTCCCTTTGCCTTGAAGGTAAGTGAGTTATCCAAAGCATATTGCTCTGCGGTTGAGTAGGTTGCACCGTAAATAACAGGATTTGAGTTTAGGAAAATATCCTTTCCTGCACTGAAATAGTATTTTGCAAATATTACCCTCTCCAACGACGGACAATCTGCAAAGGCTAAATCGGCTACCTTTGTTGTATAGGTTGGCACAAAAATTTCATTAAGTGACGAACAACCCTGAAAGGCATTCGCCTCGATTGCCGCAAGATTCTTCGGAAGGCTTATGCTCTCGAGTGATGAACAACCCTTGAACATTTCCTTTTTTATATAAGCAACCGTGCTTTCCAGACTTACATCTGTAAGTGCTCGGCAGTCCATAAAAACGCCGCTTCCGTATGTGCAGGCCTCATAAATAGACGCCGACTCGATTCCGGTGCCTGAAAAAGCAAGGTCTCCCACCTTCTTTATTGATTTCGGCAATGCATTGAATTTTGCATTAGAGCAATTATAAAATGCCATTGACGAAATATTTTCAAGCTGACTTCCGAGAGTAACACTCTTGAGCTCCTGTGCATTTTCAAACGCATTCACGCCAATAGTGGTAACCTTTGGGAGATTTACATTAGTCAGTCCACTATTAGCGAATGAATGGCTCAACACCTGCTCAATCTTTGAAAAATCAAAGGATTTAAGAGAGGTAGTGTTGAAGAAGGTAAAATTATCAACAACTGTTATTCTGCCTAAATTACAGCTTTCCAGAGCAACGCAATCACTGAATGCATATCCGCCTACCTCTGACGCAAACGGAAGATTAACTGTTTTTAACGACTCGCAGGAGGCAAACGCATTTGCTCCTATATATTCCATACAATCGTTTTCAACCGACTCAATAGCCGTACCCATAAATGCCTTGTCCCCGACCTCAACAATATCCGTAAAATTAAATTCGCTGAGTGCAGTGCATTCTAAAAATTGTTTATGATTGACATAATTCACTAACGGCAAATTAATCGTAGTAAGATTTTTGCAATAGCTGAACGCACCCTCACCTACATCCACGACTTTTTCGCCCGATACGGTTGTAATTCCCGAGCTCGAGAATGCATTCTCACTGACCTCAATAACATTGCTGAAATCGAATTCACAAAGCGACGGACAAGCACGGAAAGCACTTCTGCCTATAATGACATCCGTGCCGTTAAGAGTAACGGATTCAAGGTTTTTGCACTGGTCAAAAAATTCAACAGGGACATAATTTGCATCAATCGGCACCTCGTTAAAATCGAACGAGGTCAACTGTGTGCCTGCAAAAACGCCATCGCCAAAACGAATATTTCTTGTTTTCCTTTCTTCAAAGCGAATTTCACTCAACTGTGAATCGGAAAATGCATAGCTTCCGATTTGTTTAACTGAAGCAGGAATTGTGATTTGCTTAATATTAGAATACGCAAAGGCATTGTTATTGATTACCAAAAGTGTAGCCGGAAGAGTTATGCTTTCAAGAGTAGAGTTTTCAAATACCGAAGCTCCGATTGTCCTAAGGGTCGAGCCTTCCTCAAACTCAACTGTTTTGAGCGAAGGGAAAAACTCTCTGTCACAATAGGAATATATACCCTCAACCATATTGCTGAAAACAATATGCTCAAAGTACCTATAACAATATTCTCTTTCTCCTGATTCGGTTTCTCTGTATATCGGCAGGGCGAGATCTTCCCCGTCATCACTTGTATAACTGTCAAGGAGTTCTCCATCTACATAAACCGTTTTGGTTGTGCTGTCGTAGCTCCACGAACAAATTCCGTTTGTTGCGGAAATCGAAGCATCCTCTTTTATAAAATTAAGGTATCCGTCATATTCCTCTTCAGCGAATACCGTGAGCGGCATACATGATACCGAAAGCATTATACATAGAATAATACTCAAAAATTTATAGCATATCTTTTTCATAACCTACTCCTTTTCATACCTCGTCATCCGGCGTGATAATTCCACCGTTTTCATCGTATAAAACGCAATTAATTCCGTTTTCTATTGCATATCTATGCATAGCCGAATTAATCAAGGTCTGCATAGTCAGACGACTCGAGGGATAGAACGCCATAGAACCGACGCTTTTAACATTATCTCCGCCATAAACCAGCTGAAGTCTGCCGGAGTAAAATGAATACTCACCGATTTTCTTCAGGCTTCTCGGAAGCTTCAGCGTCTTAATTGTTGAACTCATAAATGCGTAGTCCTCGACTTCTTCAACGCCCTCGTCAATAGTCAGCGACTCAAGCCGCACTCCTCTAAATGCTTCGTATGCAACCGTCTTTGTGCTTCCCGTAATATGTACATTCGTAATGCTCGGTCCCAGCTTGAACGCCCCTTCGCCGATAAATTCCATATTATTAACGCTGTCGATTGATATCTTACTGCAAAATGCGAAGGCATATTCTCCTGCATAGCAAAGTCTCTTCAATCCGCTGTCAAGAGTCATAAGCTTGTTGTCATAAAAAGCGAAATCATAAACTCGCCTAATATTCTGCGTTCCCGTTATTTTTTCAAGCTCGGTGCATTCGCAAAATGCAAAGCCTCCTATAGCCTCAACCTCACCGAGGAAATTAACCTCCTTGAGAGATGAGCAACCATAAAACGCATAATCGTCTATTCGGGTAACTCCTTTTGCTACATTAACTTTTTCAAGAGCTGTATTTTGGAATGCTCTGTTTGAAATTATCTCAAGACTCGGTGCCGCGAATTGAGAAAGAGCTCCGCAATTTGCAAAGGCAGAATATGATACCTTTTTCAATGTTGACGAATAGAAGCTCTCGATATCCGATGATGCAAACACCTTGCTTTCAATTGAATAAACATCATTTGAGTCAATCGAATTGAGAACTATATTTTTCTTGTTCCCCTTGTATTTTGTTATGTATGCTCCTCTGTCGGTCAGCAGATAATCATAGTCGTCGTTCGAGCAAATCGTGCTGTATCTCGTTTCCTCACCGGGACGAACCGTAACGCCTATTTCAACAATTGTATTATCATAAACGAGCTTGACGGTATGGTCGCCTACCTTAGTTGTATCAAGATTCTTTGTTCTGTCGCATTCCGTATAGCTCAACCATTCCTTACTTCCGTCGTCGAAAACTCGATAAAGCTCGAGTCCGTCATAGGAAAACTCCTCATTGTAAATATAATTTTTCTTCATATTAGAGCTATCGAAATATAACCCTACAAACGCCTTATCCTTTGACGGCTTAAACGGATTTCCTGCCGTAACAGACTCCGACGGAACAAAGCCCGCAGATGAACCCTGAGGCTTACTCGAAGTCCCTTTATCATTGGTTTTATTATTTACAGTATTATTTTTTGCCGAGTCATTCTCTTGAGTCGGTTTTCCTGTTTCTTCTTCATTTTCTTCTTCGTTGGATTGGGGCTGCGTTGACTCCTCAATCTCATTCAAAACGGCGTTATCGAACTCATTTTCATCATCGCCGTTAATCATAGCCACGATTTTTTTGTTAATCTCCTCAACAAAATCATAGCCTGTAATTGCCCTCACCGTTGCATTAACGCTCAGCGTTCCTGTTGCAACAACCGCCGCAACAACTGCAACTCGAGCAAAAACATTCAATTTTTTCCAAACTCCGGTATTAGGAATAATCCGCTTCATGAACTCATCGCTTGTGATGAGCGGAACAAAAGCCCTGAAGCTACTATCCTCTTCCTGCTCGAGCTTCAGTACCAAATCAATACATTCCTCAACAAGAGCAGTATCAACTTGACTTACATCCTTGTCGAGCTCTTTGTCTATCACGGCATTGAGCATTGATATTAAGTTTTCGTTTTTAATATTTGACATCACGCGTGAGTCAAGTCTAATATCAGTCATCTTTCTTCCTTTCCGAAAAACCAAGGATTACGAGCTGAAATAATCCTTTGGGAAAATTTTTCTTAATTTTTCTCTTATTCGGCTCAAATCCGTATAAACCGAGCCAATACTTCTGTTTTGGATTTCTGCTATTTTATCAGCGTCCAGCTCATCAATATACTTCAGTTTGAACGCCTCTGCCTCTCTGTCGCTTAATGCGTCGCTGATTTGCCTTGTGTATTCCTCAAAGGTCAGCCTGTCATCAATGTCGTCATTTTGTGCAGGCATATGTACAATATCATTTATATCAATTTCATCTTGTCGCCTTTCAATTTCGCGAACTCGCTTGAGAACAAAATTTCGTGCCGTTTGGAGAAGAAAAGCAAAGGGGTGCTCAATTTCTTCTCCGGCTTGAAGCCTCTTGTAGAGAACGAGGAAAGCTTCTTGGGTGCAATCCTCGGCATATGCTCTGTCCTGCGGCAACCGCGAAAGACAAAACTTATACACATAAGTGTAATGCCTGTCAAACAACTGCTTGAACTCCTCTTGGGCATTCTTATTTTTCACGCTCACAGGACTGCACCCCCTTTCCGTTTGTTTAGTGTCTCCACTATATAGTACCATAACTCGACCAAAACCTTACAGCTTTTCCATAATTTTTTTAAAAAAATTTTAGGAGCACCCTTAACCAGGTGCTCCTATCAGCGTGTGAAAAAACAATTTGCAAATTTCAACACTCCGTAAGACTGTTGAAAAATGTGGCTGAATTCGGTTTGATTTATTCTATGTGGCGTGTTTCAGCTCATTTTATCGATAGTCTTTCGCCGGTTTTGATATTAAATTTGAGTTGCATTGGCTCGCCATCTTCTTCATATTCAACCTGCATTATATCATTTCCGACAAATTCCGCACGAGAAACCGCATAATCCTTTTTCGCAAAGGCATCAAGCAGGGCGTTGAGCTGTGCCTCGCCATATTGTGCAGTATCATCTGAGGTAAAAAGAAGACTTCCGAAAATCGAATTAATTTTTGAAAGCAAAGCCCTTTGCTCAAAGCTTGTCTTTATATTACTGTCACGAAGCAAAAAAACATCCGGGTCATTAAGCCACGCTCTGCCGTCAAGATGGCGACGAAAAATCGCATTACATACAGCGTGAGGAGTCGAAACATCTTCTCTTGTCGTATGCTTTTTCCATTTCCAATCAAGAGCAATATCCGAACCGATACGACAATAATCAACCTTGCCGAACGCAGGCATAAGCGGAACACCGCAGCCAAGTATCAACTTATCTCCGCAGCATTCCCGAAGCAAATCCATAGCGTCGCACATAATCTCGCCTCGAGTCTTGTTGTGCATAGGCAAAACGCACGCCCCATAAAGGAAATCCAGCTTGACTAAATCGTATCCCCATTCATAAAGCACGGTATTGAAAACATTTTTGATATACTCTCTTGCTTGAGGATTATATATATCCAGCGAATAAAATCCGCCCCAATTATGACCTGTCTTGTATGGCTTACCGTTTGAATCGGTAATGAACCAATCCTTATGATTTTTGAAAAGCTCCGACCTTGAAACTCCTGCAAACGGAGCGAGCCAAAGACCGGCTATCATTCCCTTTTCGTGAATAGTATCAGCAATACTCTTCATCCCGTCAGGAAACTTTTTCTTATCTGTAATGAGCCAGTCACCGACTGCCCTTTGGTAGCCGTCATCAATTTGGAAGCAATCTATTTCGGCGTCAATTTTCGACATACTGTCCAGGTCACGCATAACATCCTTTTGCGTCACTGAACCATAATAATTATACCATGTTGTGTAGCCGTTTCGCTTTTTTCTCTCTCGGCATTCAACTCCGAGCAATTCAAAATATTCATCAAAAGCCTCATCGTATTCGCCCTCAAGCTTCACGAATGAAATGAGCATTTTCTCCGTTTCAAAAATTACGCCCTCAAGGTCCTTGCCAATGATGACCGAACTGTTGTTGACATCAAAGGTTACGATAGTATATCCGCACCTTTCGTTCAACGATGCAAACAAGTCCACTCTGTTGTCGTTTCGAACATAGCCATATGACCAGCCATAAAATACGCCCTTATCCCTGGGATACTTATGGAAAAGATTATCGCCTGATTTATTCATTCCGATGAGCTTGAGCGGAGTCTTCATAACCATAAATTCGGTAAGCCTGCTCTGCTCGCTCATTTGCTCGTCAGGAGCATACTCAATGCTGTCAGTCCAGCTTTGATAGCCATTAACAAAAATTCTGTTCTCCTGCGAAAATGAATATGGTATTCTGATAGAAAAATCAAGAATTTTTACAGGCTCATTAGGTACAATAGAAGCCTCAAAAATGTTGCCCTTCTGCTGTGCCTTAATCTCAAAATGCGCAGTCTTTAGGGAACTTGCCTTGAAAACCTCTCCCTGCACCTCATACACAATTCTATATGAAATATTCATACTAATTTCCATGTCCTTTCCGATATAAATATTATTAAATAAAACCACCATATTACGACTATATCATATCCCATATACAGCCGTATTATCAAGTTATATCAGTATATCCTTCAGCTTCCTTTTCGGCACATAATGCACATCGTTTTCGTCACGATAATAATTTGTGCCTTCGCCGTTTTCAATTTCTTTTATCACTATTTCTTCGGCAGGCTTGCCGAGTGCGACTATCAGCATAGGCGTGAGATTTTCGGCAAGGTTAAGCTTTTCCTTAACCTCGTCGGGTGTAAAATTGCCTATCATACAACCGCCCAGACCGTCCTCAACGGCAGCAAGCGTAATAGTTTGTGCAACGATGCCAATATCCTTTTGATATCGTGCAAGATTAGGCGAAATATCCGTATCTTGACAAATGATTATAAATCCTGTTGCATGCATATTAGGATGCGGCAGTGTCATATCCGGCAAAGCTCGAGCCCAACGAGTCAGCGGTCGCACAACAGAAACCTCATCGGGTGTATAAACTATCCTGTATTTCAGCGGTTGAGCATTAACGCTTGAAGCGGTGTATCGGGTCAGGTCAACATAATCCTCCAACTGTTCCTTGCTGAATGTATACCTCTCATCAAATCCGCGATAGCTTCTGTTTTTAATTACAATATCTCTCAACATAATCAGACTCCCTCTCACATAATGAAATAATAATAACAATTATAGCACAAAAATCTAATTTTTTCAAAAAAACTAAAAAAAGCAGAAAAAACACTTGATATTCCAAAAAAATATGTTATAATAGCATAGCAAAAGCGAATATAGAGGTATAGTGTAACGG
>CAMFPZ010000007.1 GCA_945979635.1 uncultured Eubacterium sp. | reverse complement strand
TTTCGGGCGGTACAGACAGTACCATGCTATTGGACGCCTGTATAGAAGCCCTCGGAATCGAAGGCGTTTTCGCAATAACAGTAACTAACGAATCGTTTCCGAAAAGAGAAATATCACACGCTGTTGAGATTTGCAGCGGCTTTGGTATAAGACAGGAAATGCTCGAATTCAGCCAGCTGGAAACAGATGGCTTTCGCGAAAACACACGCAATAGATGTTATCTTTGCAAAAAAGAGATGTTCTCAAAAATCCTTGAATGTGCAAAAGTAAATGGATTTTCCGTTGTGCTTGAGGGAAGCAATCTTGACGACACACTCGACTTTCGTCCGGGTATGCAGGCAATAAGGGAGCTTGGAGTAAGGAGTCCGTTAATTGAAGTAGGACTTACTAAAAATGATGTTCGTCTGATTTCGCAAAAAAAGGCCCTTCCAACAAAGGAAAAGCCGTCCTTTGCCTGTCTTTCCACTCGAATTCCTTATGGCGATGAGATAACCTTGCAAAAGCTAAATATGATTGACAGGGCGGAGCAGGCTATGATTGACCTTGGCTTTTCGCAGGTGAGAGTGCGTTGTCACGATAATTCGGCTCGAATCGAGGTTGAAAAGAACGAAATGCAAAGGGCACTCGATTTTGCCGATGAAATATCAAAATGCTTTGCAGCCCTCGGATTCGATTTTACCTCTCTTGATTTAGGCGGATACAAAACGGGTAATATGAATAAAGATGCTGATTAGAGCTTCAGCATCTTTTTATTTTAGGATTATTGAAATTTGGAATAACAGGCGAAAACGATATTCCGACAGCAATTCTGATTAAGCCGGCGAATTTTTATGATGTAAGTATTGATTATTTGCCCAACAGAACTGACAAAAAAGAAATAAACAAGTAAAAAAATGTTGACAGAGAAAAAATTTTGTGCTATGATATTTTTGTTCGTTAATGCGTTAGTGCATTAAAGCGGACTATCTATAACAAACTATACGAGGTGAACGGCAGTTGAATGACGGCTGCCGTTTATCCTTTTATTGCATTATTTTTTGTTTTGTGATAGAATAGCGTAGTTATTATTTTGATGGAGGAAAAATTTATGACACAAGCCCAAATTTGTATTATGATTTCGATTGTTGCATATCTGGCAGTTGTGCTTCTAATTGGTATTGCGTATTCGAAAAAGACAAAGAATGTCGGCGATTTCTATCTCGGCGGCAGAAAGCTCGGACCGTTAGTGACTGCTATGAGTGCCGAGGCTTCGGATATGAGCAGCTGGCTTCTTATGGGACTTCCCGGACTCGCTCTTTTGACAGGTGTTGCCGATGTTAGCTGGACGGTTATCGGACTCGCAGTCGGTACATATCTCAACTGGCTCATAGTTGCAAAGAAGCTTCGTAATTATTCTGCGAAAATCGGAGCAATTACAATTCCCGATTATTTTTCACTTCGCTATAAGGACAGCAGGAAGCTTTTGATGGCTTTGTCCGCACTCATTATTATTGTGTTCTTTGTGCCATATACTGCGTCCGGATTTTCTGCGTGCGGCAAGCTGTTTGCAACTCTCTTTGGAATTGACTACCATTTGGCTATGATAGTATCGGCTATTGTAATTGTCGGATATACCTCGCTCGGCGGCTTCAATGCAGCTTCTACAACCGACTTTATTCAGTCGATTATTATGACGGTTGCTTTGTTTATTGTTGTTGGATTCGGCGTTTCAAAGGCAGGAGGAATGGAGGCTGTTATTGCGAATGCAAGACAGCTTGATGGTTATTTTTCGCTTGTTGAAACATACTCAAGAAAGGCGATTACACAGGTCGGAACACGCTCGCCGTATGGCTTTTTGACTATAATTTCCACCCTCGCTTGGGGACTTGGATATTTCGGTATGCCGCATATTCTTCTTCGCTTTATGGCTATTGAGGACCCTAATAAGATTAAAATCTCTCGTAGAGTAGCAAGCATTTGGGTTGTAATTTCGATGACAGTTGCAATCCTTATCGGTATTGTCGGAAATGCTCTTATGGCAAATGGCACACTTTCTGTTCTGAATGTATCGGGTAATCCTGTTGACAAGGAAACTATTATCATCCAAATTGCTAATTTCCTCGCAGAGCATGGTGTTGTTCCCGCTCTTATTGCCGGTGTTATTCTTGCCGGTATTCTGGCTTCAACTATGTCAACCTCGGACAGCCAGCTCCTTGCCGCTTCATCCTCGGCCAGCGAGAACATTCTCGGCGGACTCTTCAATCTTAAGCTGAACGAAACCGCAAAGATGATTGTAGCAAGAGTAACTCTTATTACAATTGCTGTTATCGGCGTAATTGTTGCATGGGATGAGAATAGCTCGGTATTCAAGATTGTATCCTTTGCATGGGCAGGCTTCGGTGCTTCATTCGGACCGGTTATGCTTCTTTCGCTCTTCTGGAGGAGAAGCAACAAACACGGTGCCTTTGCGGGTATTATTGTCGGCGGTGTGATGGTATTTGTTTGGAAATTTCTCATCGCAGATATTAATCCTGTACTCAATATTTATGAGCTTCTTCCGGCATTCCTGTTCGGACTTGCGGCAGATATCATTGTTTCCCTCTGCACAAGTAAGCCGGAAAAGGAAATCACGGATGTATTCGACGAAATAAAATCAATAAAATAAAACAAGAGAACCAAGCGAATTTTTGCTTGGTTCTTACTTTATCCTATTATTCTATTATGCTCGATAATTTTTCTTGTTAGCTGTGCGGTCGGAAAGTCGAGATAAATCGTTCCGTAATATTTTTCAGGGGCGAGTGGGTATTCCATAAACAGAGGATTGATTATACTCGCATTGTATTTTGGCCCCTTTAGTCCGCCGGCGGTCGAGGTGTAGTTTATGACATATGTGCCATTGAATTCGGCCATTGAATCCAAAAACGGCTTTAGGCATTTGTCCCATCTTTCCTGCGGCTTATATTTGAAGCGGTCCTGAATAACGAATTTATCGCCGTTTTCGTTGTGGGTTTCCAGCGTTAAGGCTTCGGGCACGGCGATATCTTGCTCTACCCAACGCGAAAAGTCGATTCCGGTATTATTGCTGTTGAAATCGGGATTTTTTTCGTCCATTTTGCAACGACGGATAAGAACGATTTTTCCGCGTGCCTCCTTTAACGACGGGAGCCTGTTTTGCGTATACCATTTGTTCTCGTTGCCTCTGATATAGGTATAAAAGAGATTGTTGAAGCATTTTTCGTTTTCTTTGTTGCTATCGTTTTTGAATTGAAAAATGATTGATTCGCTTGGGTTTTTATTCAAGAAATTATAGCAGTGAGAAAGAACATCGGCAAGGTCCATTTGCTTCGAAAAATGATTTGGGTTGTTGAACGCCTTTGCTATTCCGTGAACCATGCCAAGACGCTCGCCCTTTGATTGAACTCTTATGTCGAGTGCCCTAATTCCGATACAAAGTTGTTCGTAGATGTTTTTGTCTTGGGTGTTTGATATGTGCATAAGCTGGACATATTGCGTTACGCAGTCGTGAGTACCGGGGATTGTCAGTCTGAACAAATCGGAACTGTCGTCGATATTTGCCATCCATTTTCTCAAATCTGTTTTCATTATTATCACCAATAAAATTATATCAAATTTGTCTAATTTTAGCAATAGAATACTTTCGTGCATAGTGGTATAATGTATAAATAAATATATTAGAGGTGGAGAATGAAGCTGTTATCGCAAAGCGGCGTACTTACCCAAGAGGACAGCAAAACGAATTTGTGCTTTCCTTTTGTTGTTCCCGAGGGAGTAAAAACGCTCCGAATAGAATATAGATACAGTCCGAAGCTCGTTGAGAATAAGGAAGAATCAATAAAAATGCTTCGCACTGCCGCCGAGAAATACCACGAAGACATCGAGTATTACGATGAGCTTTTGCCGCTTTCTAATTTGGTTACGCTTTCGTTTGATGACGAAAAAGGCTATCGTGGTGCCTGTCATCGCCACCCTAATGAGCAGAATGTCGTTATTTCCTCGAGTGCATCGACTCCCGGAATTATAAACGCTCCCGTTGAATCGGGAGAGTGGAGCGTGACGCTCAATGTTCATTTTGTCGGAAGCGACAGAGTGGAATATAATATAGAAATAGAGGGGGAATAAAATATGGCATATTTACCCTGCGAGCTGCATTGTCATACGGAGCATAGCGATGGTGTGTTTTCCGTAAAAGGTCTGCTTGAGGCGGCAAACGAGGACCATCTCGCTGTTGTTGCCCTGACCGACCATAATACAATCAGCGGCTATGACGAGCTTGATGATTCCGTATTGCCTGCAATTAGGGGGATAGAATGGACAACATATTTTGGACATATGCTTGTTTTAGGAGCAAGAAGCTTTGTCGATTGGCGTGATGCTGCTCCGGATAATATCGACGAAAAAATCAGCCGGGTAAAGTCAGTCGGCGGAATTGTCGGAATCGGTCATCCGTATCAATTCGGCTCGCCTGTATGTACGGGCGGACACTGGGATTTCGAGATTCGTAATTGGCGAAATGTTGACTATATCGAGGTATGGCACGGAGCCTTCAGCGAGGAAAATACCGAAAATGACAGGGCTCTGCAAATGTGGACCTCGCTTTTGGATAAGGGCTATCATATAGCCTGTACATACGGCAGAGATTGGCACGGCAGAGAGGACGACGGCCACTACGGTTGTACATATATTGATTTCGACGGCGAAATAAATGCTCAAAATGCCATAAAGGGCATTATGATGGGAAAAACAGTTGCCTCGACAGGAGCAAAGCTTTTCTTTAGAGTTCACCAAAAGGGCAGAACCTATTGCATTGGCGAAACCCTCCGCAAGGGAAATGCGATTTTTAGCTTTTTCACCGATGTTCATTCGAGAGAAAAGAATGCCGGACACGAGGATGTTGAATATAAAACGATTCGTCTTGTGACTAATGGCGGCGAATGTGTTATGGAATCCGCCTTGAGCGAGAGACATATCAGCGTGAATTTGAAGAAAAACCATTGGTATCGTGCCGAGCTATGGGGAACGGTTGACGGAAAGAAAAAAATTCTTGCCGTGACATCTCCGATTTATTCTGCATAATTGCTTCATAACAGCTCTCCAAACAAAGGGGGAGCTGTTTTTGTTGATGCAATAAGCAAAACTAATATTTATCATAAGAAAAATTTATGCTAAATCATAAATGCTTCAAAATTTTCTATCGTGAATTTATTTTTTGCCTGTTGACTTTAACGCTTTTATGTGCTAAACTGTGCTTACAGTTCGGCGAAAGCGGAACATATTCGTATAGTTAGAGAGGTTATAATTATGAACAAGTTAGTTAAAAAGATTACTGCTGTTGCTCTTTCTGCAGTGATGGTAGGCGGCGTATTGGCAGGCTGCTCAGCAGCAAAGGACGACGCAGAAAAGACCTATAAGGTTGGTGTTTGCCAAATCGTACAGCACCCTGCACTTGACGAGGCAACCAGAGGCTTTAAGGAAGCTCTTGAAAAGGAATTCGGCGATAAGGTAACAATTGATATTCAGAATGCAGCAAATGACCCTGCAACCTGTGCAACAATTTGCAACGGATTTGTTTCCTCCGGTGTTGACCTTATTATGGCGAATGCAACTCCTTCACTTCAGGCAGCTATGACAGCTACAACAACAATTCCGATTGTTGGTACATCCGTAACCGACTACGCAACAGCTCTTGACATCAAGGATTGGACAGGTAAGACCGGAATGAACATCACCGGTACTGCTGACCTTGCTCCTCTTGCAGAGCAGGCAAAGATGGTTAAGGACCTCTGCCCTGATGCAAAGACAGTTGGTATTCTTTACTGCACAGGCGAAGCAAACTCCGTATACCAAGCAAAGGTAGTAAGCGAAGAGCTTGGAAAGCTTGGTATCACAGCAAAGCAATATACTGTTGCTGATACAAACGAGGTTGCTGCCGTAACACAAACTGCTTGCGACGAAACAGATGCAATCTACATTCCAACCGACAACACAATGGCTTCATCAACAGGTACAATCGAACCAATCGTAGCAAAGGCCGGAAAGGTTGTTGTTGCCGGTGAAGAGGGTATCGCAAAGGGCTGTGGCGTTGCAACACTTTCAATCAGCTACTACTCAATCGGCTACAAGGCAGGCGAAATGGCTGTAGAAATTCTCAAGAATGGTGCAAATCCGGGCGAAATGGAAATTGCATATGATACAGCTCCTGTAAATAAGTATGTTGCTGACAGGGCTTCTACTCTCGGTATCACAATTCCGGATACATATGAAGCTATTGATATGACACAGGAATAATTAAATCGTGAATATTGACACAGCTCTCAGAAAATGAGAGCTGTGTATTGCTGTTTTTATGCTAAAAAAAATTAAGGAGAATAACTAATGAATGGATTTTTGGCCGCCCTTCCGGGTACTGTTGCACAGGGCTTGATTTGGGGCATTATGGCAATCGGCGTTTATATCACCTTTAGGGTGCTTGATGTTGCCGATTTGACAGTTGACGGAACAATGGGCACAGGCGGTGCTATCATTGTTTTATGTATGACCAATGGAATGAACGCATGGCTCAGTATGCTAATGGCATTTCTTGCCGGCTGTGTTGCAGGTCTTGCAACAGGTATTTTCCACACAAAATTCGGTATTCCTGCTATCTTAGCAGGTATCTTGACTCAACTTTCGTTGTATTCGATTAATCTTCGTATTTTGGGCGGAAAGGCGAATCAGCCCTTGAGCTTCAGAAACTACAAGGTTGTTTTCTCGCTTGGTTCTATTCCGATGTCGCTTATTTTCGGTGCAATTTTTGTTGTGGCAATAATTGCAATTCTCTATTGGTTCTTCGGTACAGAGCTTGGTCACGGCATTCGTGCGACGGGCTGTAACGAGGCTATGGCTCGTGCGAACGGTATCAATACCGATACAAATAAGGTTATTGGCCTTATTCTTTCTAATGGTATTGTTGCTCTTTCGGGTGCAATGCTTGCACAGTTCCAGGGATTCGCAGATGTAAATATGGGCAGAGGTGCAATCGTTATCGGACTTGCCGCTGTTATTATCGGTGAAGTTATTTTCGGAAAGCTTTTCAAAAACTTTGCTCTTAAGCTTCTCGCAGTAACCATTGGCGGTGTAATCTATTATATTGTAATCACATTTGTTCTTCGTCTTGGTCTTAATGCAAATGACCTTAAGCTCTTTACTGCACTTGTAGTTGCATTGTTCCTCGGCGTTCCCTTCTGGAAGAATAAAATTGCGTCAAAAACAGTAAAGAATAAGGAGGTTAAGGAATAATGCTTCAAATTAAAAATGTTTATAAAACCTTTAACCCCGGTACAATAAATGAAAAGAAGGCACTTAATGGTATCGACCTTACACTCAATGAAGGCGATTTTGTAACCGTAATCGGCGGTAACGGTGCCGGTAAATCGACTATGCTCAATATGATTGCAGGAGTTTACCCCGTTGATTGCGGAAGTATCATCATCGACGGCGTTGATGTCACGAAGCTTCCGGAGCACAAAAGAGCAAAATATATCGGTCGTGTTTTTCAGGACCCTATGACAGGTACTGCGGCGAATATGCAAATTGTTGAGAATCTTGCACTTGCTTCAAGACGAGGTGCTCGTAGAGGCCTCAGTCCCGGTGTAAAGCACAAGGAAAAGGCAGATTATGTAGAGATGCTTGCAGGGCTTGACCTGGGACTTGAGGATAGATTGACCTCCAAGGTTGGTCTTCTTTCGGGCGGTCAGCGTCAGGCGGTAACTCTTCTTATGGCGACTCTTTGCAAGCCGAAGCTTCTTCTTCTCGATGAGCATACTGCGGCACTTGACCCGAAAACCGCAAAGAAGGTTCTCGATTTAACCGAAAAAATTGTGGCTGAAAATAATCTTACAACCATTATGATTACTCATAATATGAAGGACGCCATTGCAATCGGCAACCGCCTTATTATGATGAATGACGGAAAGATTATTTACGATGTTAAGGGTGATGAAAAGAAGCAGCTCACAACTGCCGACCTTCTTGCAAAGTTCAAGAATACATCGGGCGAAGAATTAGACAATGACAGAATGCTGTTGTCCGAATAAAAAGTTGTAAAATGAAATAAATAGGTATATAATACGGATGGCAAACCTTGTTGTCCGTATTATTTTTTGGAAGTGAAAACTATGGATTTTATAAAGAAAAAAGTACCCGGAATCGCAATTTGTGCGGTTATTGCAGGTGTTTCAACTGCTTTGGCACAATTGAGTATCGGCTCGTTCAGCCTTGAGGTTGTCGGTGCACCTGTTTTTTCGATATTGATTGGTATGATTGTGACCTTGATTTTGCCGAAGCTTGCCTCAGGTGCTGTTATGAATGAGGGCGTAACCTTTTCCTCGAAAAAAATCCTTCAATGGGCGGTAATCATCCTCGGCTTTAGCCTGAATTTAGGCACTATTGCGAAGGTTGGTGCACAGTCATTGCCTGTTATTATTTCGACTATTTTGGTTTCTCTTTTGGTTGCTATGCTTCTTATGAAGGTGCTTAAGATTGACAAAAGGGTAGCTTGCCTTATCGGCGTCGGCTCGTCAATTTGCGGCGGCTCTGCCATTGCCGCAACCGCCCCTGTTATTGATGCAGATGACGAGGAGGTTGCACAGAGTATTAGTGTTATCTTTCTTTTCAATGTTCTTGCGGCGTTGATTTTCCCGACATTGGGATATAATCTTTTACATCTTGGCTCGGAGGGATTTGCAATTTTTGCCGGAACGGCAGTAAACGACACCTCCTCTGTAACTGCAGCCGCATCCACTGCGGAGGGACTCTACGGTGTTGAGGGTATTCTTTCCTCTGCCGTAACCGTAAAGCTTACTCGTACTCTAGCAATTATTCCGATTACATTGGTTTTGGCATTCATTCGTACAAAAAGAGCGAAGAAAAACGGCGGAAACGGTTCCTCTGTTTCGCTCAAAAAGATTTTCCCATTCTTCATTATTTATTTCGTAATCGCTTCGGTTATTACGACGGTTGTCGGCGTTCTTGCACAAAAGGGCGTTGCACCGACCTTTACGGCATTTTATAATGACAGCTTCGTGCATTTTGCAAAATGGCTTGCAAAATTCTTCATTGCTATGGCAATGTGTGCAATCGGTCTTAATACAAATATAGTTAAGCTCATTAAAAAGGGCGGAAAGCCGATTCTTCTTGGCTTCTGCTGCTGGTGTGCAATTACAGCCGTTTCTCTCGGTGTTCAAATGCTTACAGGCATTTATTCAACAAATTTATAAAGAGGTGTACTATGACTTTGCCGAATGACCCATTTATGCTGTTAAGCGTAGTGAATACAAAGCTTCGCGATTGTTATTCAAGCCTCGATGCCCTCTGCGATGATATGGGCGAGGATAAGGAAAAAATCATTTCTACGCTGTCCTCTCTCGGCTTTGAATATATCGAGGAGCTCAATAGCTTTAAGTGAAAAATAAGATTTTAATAAATATTTGATAATTCAAGCACGATTTATTACAGGCTTGTGTAACCGGAGAACTCCTCCTGTTGCACAAGTTTTTTCATTTTTGTGTTGACAAAAGCTTTTTTATGTGTTATATAGAAAGTGTACTAACTGTTCTATATGTCATAGTACAGTTGGCACACATCCCAAGAACAGGAGGGAAGCGGTGATGATTACAATAGACACAAGAAGCAGAGTGCCTATTTATGAGCAGCTTGAAAAACAGATTATCAAGCTAATCAATTTAGGAATCTACGAAACAGATAGTCCTTTGCCGTCTGTGCGTAGTATGGCATGTGAGCTTGGAATTAATCCTAATACCGTTTCAAAGGCGTACAAAGGACTGGAGCAGCAGGGAGTTATCTATACTGTGACAGGAAAGGGTATTTTCGTTAATTCTACCGATTTGTCGAAAATTCATAAGCAAACCATAAAAGCATTGAAAAATGTCTTAATTGATGCAAGAAATTCGGGAATTCAAAAGCCCACAATACAAAAAATCATTAATGAAATTTGGGAGGGTGCCGGTAATGATTCAAATTAGTAATGCAACAAAGTGCTTTGGAAGTAAAAAGGCACTTGATAATATATCGTTTCGTATTGATGATGGCTCCGTTTTCGGACTCGTAGGCTCAAACGGTGCAGGAAAAAGCACTCTGCTTCGAGTGCTTGCAGGCGTATACAGCCTTGAGGACGGCGAGGTGATTATCAACGGTGAGGCTCCGTTTGAAAATAAAGCAGTAAAGCAAAGAACAGCATTTGTATCCGATTTTCCGTATTTTGAGTCTGGTGCAACCTTATCGAGTATGTCGTTGTGCTATCAAGAGCTTTATCCGAGCTGGGATATGGCAAGATTTGAGAGGCTTCGTCATACATTTCCTATTGACTCGTTCCAAAAGATTTCGACAATGAGTAAGGGAATGCAAAGACAGGTTGCGATTATTCTGGCGTTGAGCTTTAATCCGAGAGTTATTTTGTTCGACGAAATTTTTGACGGACTCGACCCTGTGATTCGTGAGCTTGTGAAGAAAATACTGATTGAATATGTTGACGAAACGAATGCAAGCGTTGTTATTGCGTCGCATAATTTGAGAGAGCTCGAGGGCTTTTGCGACCATATCGGACTTCTGCACAATGGCGGAATCTTGATGGAACGCGATATTGATGGAGATGCAATCGGTCTTTATCGCCTGCAATTCATTATGAGCGATGAGGATTATGATGAAATTAAGAGCAGTCTAAATATCACGAAGGAAAATCGACAGGGCAAGATTATTGAAATTACCGTAAAGGGTGAGCAGGAAAAGATCGAGGAATTAATAAACAGTAAAAATCCTATTTATTTCGAAGCTTTACCATTAACTCTGGAGGAATTGTTTATTAGCGAAATGGAGGTGGCAGGATATGACATCAACAGCTTCAAAGTATAAGAATTATACTTCTTTTGTGTTTAGAAAAACATTCAAAAGTAATTTAGTCAGTATGCTTCTTGCTCTCGGTGCAACAATAGTTGTGACGATAATTACAATCACCTCAACTGTTTTGCAGGATAGCTATGATTACGGTATTACAAAAACATTGATAGGCGATGTGGATGTTACCGGCGAGGCGGGAATAATTTGTGTCTTCTTTACAATTATTTCCGGATTCTTTAGCCTGTTCAGTGCACCGAGGATATTCAAGCAGATTTACAAAAAGCAATCCTGTGACAGCTACTTTGCCGTTCCGATTAAACGAGAGGAATATTTCGTTGCAAACTATCTTTACGGCGTATTAGTAAATGTTTTGTGCTATGTAGTGCCGTTGGCATTGTATTGTCTGGCCGTGTCTGTTGCATCGAATAAGTATGTAAACTATGTAGTCGATTATAAGACCTTGGTTCCGATAGTTATTTCTCTGCTCTTGGCGGTCATAGCTATATATTCGGCGTTTGTAATGTGTGCCGTAATTTCGGGAAAAAGGATTCAGTATTTGATTTTGAGTCTGATTTGCCTTGTTTGTACATCAACTGCCCTCGGAGGTATTGCTGTAAAAATTAATTCCATTTGGGGATTTTCGGCAGATTTATTGCTTTTGAATGCTGTCAGCCCTGTTGATAACGCAATTTCATCCTTTATGAGTCAAGAGAAATTGTACATACCGCTGATAGTTTCTGCACTCGAAATTGTTGGAATGTTTATAGCAGGATATATAGCATTTAAGGGCAGAAAGGCAGAAACGGCAGAGATGTCGCTGTCGGGAAAAATCATTCCGTATATTATTCTTGCTGTGCTTTCGTCCTCTGCATTTTTCTTCAGTGCAACAGAAAGCGGCGTTGTTGCTATCATTATCGGAATTGTTCTTGCGGTTTTGATAACAATGGCGTTTACGGCTGTTTTCTACAAAAAGGTGTTCACGAAGCAAACTGCTGTTACCCTTGCATGTGTTTGCGGTGTATGTACCGTTTTGTCGGTAGGTGTTACTCTTCCTATCTTCAATGGCTATGTTAAGTATGTTCCTGATGTTGATTCTGTTGAAAGTGTAGAACTTTCTACTCTTACCTCCACGGAGGGTTATACGGGTATGGCAGGACTACTGAACGATAGCATTTCGTATCTTATAGATGAGGATAGTGTTGTTCTTCAAGAAAGAGAGAATATTGAAAAGGTTATTGAGCTTCATAATAGAAGCATTGATGATCTTGTTATTAAGACCTCAAGAAAAAACAGCAGCTCTATTCTTCGATTAATGCTGTTTTTGGGCAATGATTATTTCGACAATTATGAGATGGATATCAGCTATAAGCTTACATATAAGCTAAACGACGGAAGGGTTGTTGAGCGTAGATACGCAGTGCCTAATACACTTATAAAGAAACAGTTTATCAATGTGCTCCAAACGGAAGAGGTATTGTCGCAATTGCCGCCGTTCTGTATTGACAATGACAGATTGCTCGCTGTTGAATTTATGAGTTATGAAAATGAATATATGGAAGAAACATATGATATCGACGATTACGATCTTA
>CAMFPZ010000006.1 GCA_945979635.1 uncultured Eubacterium sp. | reverse complement strand
ACAAGGAGTATCGTCGGCAGCGTCAGATGTGTATAAGAGACAGCCAATATAGTCTGCACATTGGTTTGCTGTTACCATTGTTGAACCGAGAATAGCGGCGAAGATAACGATAATGAGAAGCTTATCCTTGCCGAGAACAACGAATGTTTCCTTGAATGAAGGAGTGTGATCCATCTTCGGAACTCTTTCTTTTGAAACAAAGAAGATGAGAATTGAAAGTCCGCAACCGAGAAGTGCAAACAACAATGCCGAAATAAAGAAGCCCTTGTTGTAGCCGAGATTGCTCTGATAAAGAATCGGAACGAGCAATGCCGGAAGAATACCGCCGAAGGTTGAACCGAGTCTTGCTGTTGAAATAAAGCTTGTTCTTTCGCTTTCAAGAGGAGTGATTACAGAAGACAATCCCCAGAACGGAACGTCCTGAACGGTGAATGCAACACCCCAAAGAATGTATGTAACGAGTGCCCATACGAAAGCGGCTGTTGAGCCGTCCTCAAATGGGGCAGTGAACAAAAGAATTGTTGTTACGGCAATCGGAACAGGGGAGAAAAGGAGATACGGTCTCATCTTGCCCCATTTTGATTTTGTTCTGTCAACAATCATACCCATCATCGGGTCGTTGATTGCGTCAAAAATTCTTCCTATAAGAATAATTGTCGTACCCTGACCGAGTGTAAGTCCGGCACCGTTTTGGAAGAATACGAGTGTAAACATAGACATAAGGGTGTAGATACCCGAACGTCCGAACGCACCGAGTGTAAAGCAGATGCGTTCCTTTAAAGTTAAGTATTTCTTATCCATATATTACTTTCTCCTTGTTATGATTGCCGGTAAAATTGCCGGAACTTTTTCGTCAGCCTTCTTCATCTCTTCAATAAGCATCTGCTTGAGCTCGGCTCTAACGCCTGCATAAGCCTTGTCCTTAACAAGGTTGTTGAGCTCGTCAGGATCCTTCTCTAAATCATAGAGATAGTCCTCGAAATAAACATTAGCCTTGCTGTGAATATAACCGATTGGTGCAATGTCACGAACGGAATATTTGTATTTGTCCGTTCTTATTGCTCTTGAGTTGCTCATTTCGCTGATTTGAATGAACACTGCCTTACGATTGGAAATATCTCCTGCAAGGTCCATACCCATATAATCCTTTGGGATGTCGATGTCGGCCATGGAAAGAAGAGTAGGAGGCATATCAATGAGCGATGTGAGAGCCTCAACCTTACGGCCGCCTGTGAAATTACCGCCTTTAATGATTAGTGGGGTATGTACTGCTGCCTCGTGGCACGAACGCTTGTATTCAGGGTTTCTTGTTTTGAAATGACTGCCGTGGTCGGAGGTGTAGACTATGATTGTGTCGTCGTAGATTCCGAGCTCCTTGAGTTTATCAACGAGCTTTCCGACATTGTAGTCGAGTCTGTTGATTGCCGAAAGATAATCCGGATAGCTTTCTTTGTAGTCGCCCTTGAATGCTGTGAGGCTCTTTGGAATAGGATAATCCTTATAGTTATCTATTGTCTCTTTGTAGCCTTCATAGCAATGATGGTCGTTTTGGTGGTGTGGCTCGAGCTGACTTATGAACATAAAGAAAGGCTTTTCCTTATCTCGCTTGTCGAGATACTCGAGTGCATAGTCGTTGATACAGTCGGCACGATAGCCCTTGAAATCGAGCTGATTTCCATCCTCATCGAATACATAGCCGTCATATCCGTGGGAGGTGAATTCGAGTACATCGGCTCCTCTAAAGTACTTGTATCCACCTAATCTTTCCTTTGGAATGGCTGTCTTTTCGCAGTGTAAACCGATGTTAGGAAGTCTGTCAGAAGCTAAATGCCATTTGCCGATATATGCTGTTTCGTAGCCTGCTTGATTGAAATAGTCTGCAAGTGTTTTTGTGCCCTTTGGAAGAGCGATTCCGTTGAATACACAACCGATTTGGGTTGCATATCTGCCACTTTGCAAACAAGCTCTTGCAGGACCGCAAACAGGCTGACAGGTGATGTTATTTTCGTACATAACACCCTCTTCAGCCAGCTTCATAAGATTCGGCGTGAGTTGTTCGTTTACAGTGTCCCAGCGTTGCTGGTCGCTGAAATAAAAGATAATATTTTTCTTCATTTGATTTCCCCTTTTTTTGGAGCCATACTTTACCGTTTATTATATATTATATCAGTATTTTTGTCAAGGAGAAGCAGTAGGGGTCAATTAGATTTGATGTTGATTTTATAGAGATTATTTTGTATAATACGATATAGTGAGAAACGGAGGTTTTTGTATGGTAACATATATTATTTCGACAATAATCATCTTCCTTGCCTGTTCGATAGGTGCTATTGTAGGCTTTGGCGGTGGAGTAATCATAAAGCCTGTGCTTGATGGTATGGGTTTTTGTACTATTGATATAGTGAATTTTGTATCATCGTGTGCCGTGCTTGCTATGAGTATTTCTTCAATGGTTCGCCATAGAATACAAAAAACGCAATTTGACAAAAAGATTGCGTTGTCTCTGTCTTTGGGTGCGGTAATCGGCGGATATTTGGGAAATAGATTATTCAGACTCGCGATAGACGGAATAGGAAAAGAAAAGCTTGTTGTATTTCAAGCTGTGATGATTATTCTTTTTGTGGGATTTGCCGAATTTTATGTGAATATGAAAAATCCGAAAACCTTTCATCTAACTAATCCGGTTGCAATGGTAGTAAGCGGACTTGCTCTCGGAATGCTCAATTCCTTTCTCGGAATCGGCGGCGGTCCGATTAATATGACCGTGCTTCTTCTTTTGTTCTCATTGGCTGTTAAGCAGGGGGCTGTTTATTCGATTTGTGTTGTGTTCTTCTGTCAGCTCAGCAATCTTGTAACGCTGTTCATTAATAACCGCTTCGAGCCTTATGTTGAATATTGGCCGCTTATCATATGCGGTATGGTGGCTGCTGTTGTCGGCGGATTGCTCGGCAGTACGCTCAATAAAAAATTCAGCGACAAAACCGTTAGAATAATCTTCAGCTTGGTTATGCTCGTTGTTTTCGGAATAAATGTTTATAATATCGTTGTAGGTGTATTATAATGGCTGTTTCGGTTATGATAAAGCCGGCGTCATCGGCTTGTAATTTGAGATGTAGGTATTGCTTTTATTCCTCTGTTTCCGATGAAAGAGAGATTTCAAATCGCGGAATGATGGATGAGGAAACTGCAAAACGGCTTATTGATTCCTCCCTTGAATTCGGTAAGGATAGCGTGTATTTTACTTTTCAGGGCGGTGAGCCCCTTTTGAGAGGTATTGATTTTTTCCGCTTTTTTGTTGAATATGCAGACCGGGCTAATGTAAGTAACGCAAAAATATCCTATTTTCTTCAAACAAATGCAACGCTTTTGAATGATGAATGGTGTGAGTTTTTTAAGGAAAACGGCTTTTTGCTCGGCGTTTCGCTTGACGGAAATATGGAGCTGAATGATTATCGAATTTATCCTGATGGTTCAAATTCCTTTGATGATATTATGAAAGGTATCAGGCTTTTGAAGAAATATGATGTGCCGTTTAATGTTTTGTCTGTTTTGACAAAAAGATTAGCGAATAGATTTAGGGAAAGCTATCGCTTTTTCAAGGAAAACGATTTGACCTATCTCCAATATATTCCCTGCCTCAAGCCCTTTGGCGAGGCGGATAACGAGTTTAGTATGTCAAATTCGGATTATTTCGAATATCTCAATTCTGCGTTTAAACTCTATTACAATTCTATTTTAAGAGGAACTTTTATCAGCATTCGTCAACTTGATAATTATCGCCTTATTGCTAACGGCTCAAACGCAGAGCAATGCGGAATGAACGGGGTTTGCTCAAATCAATTTGTCGTCGAGGGCGACGGAGCCGTTTATCCCTGTGATTTTTATTGTACGGACGAATTGTATCTCGGAAACATAAACGAGCAGTCCTTTGAGCAAATGTATAATAGCCCCGTTGCAGTTGAATTTATTAAGGATTCGTTCAAGATGAATGAATCCTGCAAGGTCTGCGAGTATTTCTACATCTGCCGTGCAGGCGGCTGCAAACGAAACAAGCAAGCGTATGATTATTGTGCCGCATATAAGGATTTCTTCTCGAAAAACGAGGAATTCCTAAAGCGACTGAAATAACATTATGATATAATTAAACCCGTCGGTGATTTAGTCCCGACGGGTTTTTAGGTTAGAGTTTAATTTTCGTTTTTTGCTTCTTCTGTGTCGCGATAGTATTGAGTGAACGGGTGGAAGCGTTCCTGCTCGTTCCAAATATCATTTGCTGTCTTTGCCCACGCTTTTGCGTAGTCGTCGCATTTTGAACAAAGCTGCTCTGCACTTTCGGGGCAGGTCAGGTTAGTAGATTTGGCATTAGTAAGCGAAATGATTTTGCGAAGCTCCTGCGGATTTTCGAGCATAGGACAGGGACGAAGCATATTATCATTGAATGGCTGTCCTTTGTAGTATTGCTTGAACAATGGCGAACGAAGACATTCCAAAATGCTCTTTTCACGGATATTGCTGTCGCTGTAATGGATGAATACACAAGGCTCGGCATCACCCTCGGAGTTTACATGGAAATAGTTTCTTCCTCCTGCAATGCATCCGCCCACAAATTCGCCGTCATTTTGGAAATCAACCGTAAAAATACCCTTGCCGCCACGGCTCTGTCGATTCTGTCTTATTTTGCGATAAACATATTCTCTTTGCTCCGGTGAAAGGAGAAGACTTGTATCGGCGTCCGAGCCAATCGGCATATAGTGGAAGTACCAAGCAAATTTTGCTCCTGCTTCGATTTCCATATCGTAGAATTCGTCGGATGTAACTGCCTTGTAATTTTTTGAGGTGTAGCAAACAGATGTGCCGAATACGCATTTGTGCTTTTTGAGCAGAGCCATAGCCTTCATAACCTTTTGGTATACTCCGTCTCCTCGTCTTGCATCGGTGGTTTCCTCGGTGCCCTCGACTGAAAGTGCGAGTGCGATATTTCCGGATTTTTTGATTTCCTCGCAGAATTCGTCATCTATGAGGGTTCCGTTTGTGAATGCAAGGAAGATACAATCCCGGTTTTCTCTTGTGAGAGTGATTATGTCCTTCTTGCGAATAAGAGGCTCGCCGCCCGTGAACATAAAGAAATGAGTTCCGAGTGCCTTCGATTCAGCAACGATTTTTCTCATTTCGTCTAGAGTAAGCTGCGATTTATATCCGTATTCTGACGCCCAGCAACCCTTACATTTTAGGTTACATGCAGAGGTAGGATCCATAAGAATTACCCAAGGAATATTGCATTTTAGCTTTTCGCGATTTGCACGCAGGGTTGATGTTCCGTTGAGGCCTGCATCTATGGCAAATGTCAAAATCATTTTTGTTAGCAACTCATTATCAATATCCTCAATAAAGCTGTAGGCATAGTCGTGCCATGTGTTTTCAGGGTTAGTGATAATATCGAGAGGGATGGTCCATGTGTGCTCCGGGAACATATCGCCGGTAACGGCTTTTGCCACCTTAAGAACTCGTGGGATATTTCGCTTTGGGTTTTTGTAAACATACTTCACAAGGGGTTTGCCTATTTTGTGAAGAGTGCTTGTTTTCATTTTCATAGTCAATTCACTTTCCGGATTAAGATTTTACATTGATTCAGGAACATCAACCTTTAGCATAACGAGAATGTTCTTGATAGTATTCTTAACAGCAGAGCAGAGATATAATCTTGCCATTGTCAGCTCTTCGTCATCGGTAACAACTCTTTGAGCATTGTAGAATTTGTGGAAAAGAGTAGCTAGTTCAATAACATAGTGAGTTATTCTTGCAGGGTCATATAATTTTGCCGACATAACAATCTCGTTTGTTAGTCCTGCAAGGAATGAAATGAGCTCTCTTTCCTCACTTGTGTTAAGTCTGTTAAGTGCTTCAACGGAAATATCCCCAAGCTCAATGCCTTGTGCCTTTGCTTTTTTGATTATTGAGCAAATTCTTGCGTGAGCGTATTGAACATAGTATACAGGGTTTTCGCTGCTCTTTTTTACTGCGAGCTCGAGGTCAAAATCGCAATGTGAGTTAGGCTCGCGAAGATTGAACAAAAATCTTGCTGCATCAATCGGAACCTCGTCGAGAAGAGTGTTGAGTGTTATAGCCTTGCCGGAACGCTTCGAAAGCTTTACTGTTTCGCCGTTTCTTACGAGACGAACCATTTGCATAATAACAGGATTAAGTCTTTCGGCATCGACTCCAAGTGCCGATAGTGCAGCCTTCATTCTGGGAATGTATCCATGGTGGTCGGCTCCGAGAACATCAATCGCAATATCATAGCCTCTGGTAACGAGCTTGTTATAGTGATATGCAATATCGGGTACAATGTAGGTCGGAATTCCGTTTGCTCGAATCAAAACAATGTCCTTTTCGTTTCCGTATTCGCTCGCCTTGAACCAAAGTGCTCCCTCCTGCTCGTAGGTTGCCCCCTTTTTCTTGAGCGAATCTATCACCCATTGAACGGAGCCGTCGTTATGAAGTGTTGATTCTTTGAACCATTTATCGTATACGATTCTGTACTTTCCGAGATCGTCCTCAAGCCCTTGAATATTGAGCGGAAGAGCATACTCAACAAGTGCATTTCTGCGTTGCTCCGACTCAGCATCGGCATATTTGTCATTGTTTATTTCAAAGAAATTCTTTGCGTGGATAGTTATATCCTCGCCATGATAGGCATCCTCCGGCATTTCGATATCCTTGCCGCATAGTTGGAGGTATCTAACCTCAAGTGATGTGGCGAATTTTTCGATTTGGTTGCCTGCATCGTTGATGTAGAATTCACGCTGAACATCAAATCCTGCGTAATCGAGAACGCTTGCAAGACAATCGCCGATTGCACCGCCTCTTGCGTTTCCGATGTGCATAGGTCCTGTCGGATTTGCCGAAACGAATTCAACTAAAATGCGTTTTCCCTGTCCGTAATCGCTTCTGCCGTAGCTTTCGCCGCTTTCTACAATATCCTTTAGGATTTTGCTGTAATAGCTGCTTGACATATAGAAATTTATGAAGCCCGGACCTGCAATTTCGCATCTTTCGAAGGAATTATCGAGCTCAATATTCTCGTAAATAGCCTGTGCGATTGCTCGAGGTGCAAGACGAAAAGCCCTTGCCGAAGCCATTGCTATATTAGAGGAAAAGTCGCCGTTTTTTTTGTCTGCAGGTTGTTCGATAATGAACTCGGGAATATCACCCTGCGGTAATGCTCCGCTTTCTATTGCAGAAGCTATAGCATTTGTCAGCGACGCCCTGATTTGGTTTTCTGTTTGGTTTATTATTTTAGACATCTTTAACTCCTGATTATTCGTTAATTCTGAATTTTATTGTTACATCATTTTGGGACGAAATGGCACCATTGACATCTATTTCGTATGAGAAGTCAAAGCATCCCTCGTTTTCGTCGTAATGGTTTTCGACATTTCTTCCGAATATGCCCATCAGCATATCGCCGTATTCTGTGCCGTAATTGCATAAATGCCGCTTTGATTTTTCGACGATTAGGCAAGAGGAATAAGGCCCCGATTTCATCATCTCGACTCTGCTCTCGTCCTTTGCAATGTTCAAGGTTGTTTTGAGAGAAATGGTGGAATTTTCGAGCTCCTCGTTATATCGAATTATGTAGTTATTCTCGTCTTGGTCGATTGTTCCGACCGTTTTCATTTCTATTTTATCCTTGTCACCATTGTAGTTTTGGCACCCGATAATGGTGATAAGAGCCTTTCTTTCCATAATCAGATTATACCTCCACGCTCAATTGCAAGCTCAATAAGTCTGTCAATAAGCTCGCTGTACGAAACTCCTACTGCCTCGAAAAGCTTCGGATACATACTGATTGGAGTCTGGCCCGGAATTGTGTTGATTTCGTTTAGCAGCACTCTTTCGTCGCCCTTTGTTACAAAAAAGTCGCATCTGCTTAATCCCTCGCAACCTAATGCCTTGTATGCATTTAGTGCGGCGTTTCTAACCTCTGCTCGCTTTTTTTCGCTTAAAAGGGCAGGAATGTGAAGCATTGAGGAAGGATTATTATATTTTGAGTCGAAATCATAAAATTCTGCGGCAGAAACAATCTGTCCTACCTCGGCGGCGATGGGTTCGTTGTTGCCCAAAACGGCAACCTCAACCTCTGCACCCTCGATGAATTCCTCAAGTACAGCCTTTTTGTCCTCATTGTAGGCGATATTCATACCTGCTTCGAGCTCCTCTTGGTTGTGAGCCTTGGTTATTCCGACTGATGAACCGGCGTTGGCAGGCTTAATAAAAATCGGATAGCCCAGCTTCTTCACTGCGAGGTCTATGCATCGTTGCGGATTATTTCTGTATTCAAATTCCGTGAAGGCACACCATTTTGCCTGCTTGATTCCGAATGCGTCTGCAACTGCGTTTGTTACTGCCTTATCCATACAGCTTCCCGAGGAGGTTGCGTCGCAGCCAACGAACGGAATTTGTGCAAGCTGCAAAAGCCCTTGAATAGTTCCGTCCTCGCCGTTCTTTCCGTGGAGAACAGGGAATACAACATCAAGCTTAATTATTTCACCATCCTCGCAGACGATTCCTCTTATCGAGGTATCGGGTGAAATGTACGCCTTTTTTAGGTTGGGAGACTCCAGCCATTTGTCGTTTGGTAAGAGCTGTGTGTCTCCGTCGAAGAGATACCATTCTCCGCCTTTTGTTATTCCCAGCATCGTTATGTCATATTTTTCTGTGTCTATCGCAGATAATATACCCTTTGCACTTATACAGCTTATATCATGCTCGGAGCTTGCACCGCCGAATAGTATACAAAGTGACAATTTTTTCATATATATCATTCCCTATGCAATATTCTCTATATTGTAGCACAACTGCAATCCAATATCAACAATATATGTTGATAAAATTATGAAAATTATTCAACATTAGTAGTGACAAATTTTGTGGAATATGTTATAATGTTTCGAGATGTGCTACAATTATGTCACGATACTAATAAAAAAGGATTTGTTTATCTTATGGAAAAGAAAAATCAAACCGATTATCTAAAGCACGATTTGAAGGTTAGAGGAATTACAATTCCAATCATATTTGCGTTGGTTGTTGTTGCTGCTTGTGTAATAATCAGCACCTCCCATCTAAACATTTTTCCAAGCGGAAATCATTATGATTCGCTCACTACTACAGTAACAGAAACAACGGAGTTTAACGAAAATGAATTCTCACGCGTCATCAAGAATTAATCGAACAGTAGCCGATATAGTGCTGGCATTGTTGCTGTTTTTGTTTATGATTATGGCAGTTATGTCGCCTACAATAGGTAATTCAGGCTACTACAAATTTGCACTTAAGGACGGCACAGTAACGACTATGCTTCAGGAGAGGCTGAATGAGAAAACAGCCGAAATCGCCGAAAAAACGGGGATTGAAGCAAAGGCATTCGAATTCGCTGTCGGTCAAAACAAAATAAGCACGATACAAAGAGAAATAGTAAAATCAGCATTCAGCGGTGCGAATTATAATTATTCCGACAGTGCAAGCATTGAAAGCTGCTATGCCGATGGTATTCGCGAGTACTATCGTTATAACGGTATGGAGCTCGACGAGGTAGCACTTGAGATTGCAGTTCCTATGGCTTGCAGAGCACTCAATGGTGTTATGGGAATAGAAAATAACCGCGAATTCAAGAACTTTACTTATTTTATGGGCAAAATTTCTATCATTATCGCGGCGGCACTTCTTATTTTGATGCTCGCTCTCAGCTTTAGAATATTTAATCTTTCCGGCGGAAGAACGAAGGTTGTGAGTCATTATGCCTGCTCGCTCATCAGTGCAGGTATGGCTCTGGTTCTTTTGTTTGTCGTAAACGCCTTGACCAGATTTTCCGATGGCTTGTATATGACCAATAATGATGCGTTGAACTATGCACTTGCAGGCGGAATTAATGCTTTCTTCCTTATTGAAGCGTTGTTCGGAGTAGCGTTTATTGTAGGCGGTGCGAGTATGATGGGTTATGTTTATAAGTACTATACCACCAAATTCAACAAGCAAAAGCAGGAACGAGACATAAACAGAACAATTTATGTTAAGGTTCAGGACGGCGACAAAACTATCGGCGAGCTGGTAAACGACCGAAGAGAAAGAACAAAAAATTCACAGAATATACAGGAGAAAAAATAAATGGAATTGTTTGAAGCGTTTGCAGATATAGAAAAAAATCTTGAAAAGACTAATTGCGACCTCGGCTTCAGAAAGGCCGGCGACGATGAAAGGTCAATAACCTTCAAAAGTGAAAAGGGACTGTTTCGTTTGCTTTACGACAGCGAGAATGGCGTTCTTCAGCTTGAGGTTGCCTATGAGGATAACGCAGAGCAAACCGAATTCAACACAATCTCAAAGAGCCTTTTTGAAATCGGTGTAATAGACAATCGCGACATTAAGTCTATATCAAATGAGATTGCCGATGAACTCGAAAAATTATTCAAGGTGAACAAGCCGGTGAATTTGGATAAGGTTAAGATGCCGAAATCTGTTTCGAGAACAAAGGCAAAGAACGGTATTATAAGCTATGATGCCGATAGCCTTGCAAATCGCTTTGGGGCTCTCTATCCCGAGTTTAAGGATATTATAAAGGCAAATGTTGTTGAATACGGTGAATTTTTGCCTGAGGAGTTCTTTATGAATTATGGTGCTCCAAAGGTTATTGATGTGATTCAAAATGGCACAAAGGCAGAGCAGAAAAAGCTTTTTAAAATGCTTTGCGAGATTTATGAGGACGGAACCAACGAGGTTCAGGATATTATTGCTGTTACCATCTTGGGCGAGATGAAAAATGACAAGGCTATGATGGCTGTTGCCGATGAATATATGAGCGATTATATGGCCGGTGCCGTTCACGAGGTAAATAAGCTTACTGCAAGAAAGAATCGCTTTACTCGCAGATTGGCTAATCCGCCTGCATATAAGCCGAAGAAGAAAAAGACCTTCAGCGTTTCTAATCAGCTTGGAAAGTAATTTTTATTAATAAAAATCAGGAGAAAGCGGCTATGAAAAAGGACTTATTGATTAAAGGAATTGTAATTCCTTTATGTATAGGTGTGGCTTTGGGGCTTGCTTTCTTTTTGTATTCTCTTTCGGCAGGTGATTCGCTTGCTGTGGAAGGGCAAAATGCCGTTGCATACTACGACAACGACTCAAAAGAAAGTAATTCAAGCTCCTCGAATATTGTCGATTTAACACAAGGACAGATTGTTGCAACTGCGAAATTTGGACAAAACAGCATAGATGTAAGATATAAAAGCAGCTATTCCGATTTGTCGGATTGTATCTCGCTCGTTAGGGGAAATCCGTTCGGTGCGGTAGGATACGGCTATTATTACGCATTAGAGAACAACATTTCAGGATTTGATAAGGATGAAATAATTGTCGATGCTTTTTATGGCAATTATAGATATAAATATGTCTCATCCTTTTCGGTAGGCAATGAAACCTCTGTTTTTTTACATAGCATACCGAAAGGAAGCGGAATAGTGATTTATTATGAAAAGGCAGATTCCTACGGCTTTTCCGGAGAATACGAAGCACTTGTATTTAGGGAGGTAGAGTATGGGGCTTAAATCAACCAGAAGAATACTGTCGATAATTTTCGCTGCTATTCTTGCATTTTCGCTTGCTGTGACTACATCCTGTATTGTCGAATGCCTGACCATCTCTAATCGTAGCTTTTATGAAAAACATTTTTCCGATGTAGAGCTTGTGAAGGAATGTGAACAGCAGCTTACAAAAAAATATAATGCACTTTCAAAAAAGAGCAATATTCCGATTGATGTTTTCGCCAATGTGCTAAAGCAGTATGATACAAAGCAGAGCTTGGAACAGGCAACCTCATATCTTTTTGATGAAAACGATTCGACCTTGAATAATGATGTCAGGGTGAAATATTTTTATTCAATTTGTACTGAATATCTTGATGCAAACGAGTACTCATATTCGTCTGAAAATGTTTATAATGCCTGTGTTGAGGCGTCTCGTATTTACAGCGATACCGTGGGAATTCATAATCTTGAATATTTGAAAAATGATGTTGCGTCGCGAAATAGAATTAACACTAAAAAAATGAGTGCTATGCTTCTTGTTGCGTCGTTGTGTATTATATTCACATTATATATGTATAGAAAACGCCTTGATGCTATGATGTATATTTCCGGAGGAATTGTCGGCGGCGGAATAAGCGTTATTCTGGCTTCGTTCCTGAAGCTTATATTCAATGTGGGAACTGTTTATAATATAGAACCCGAAATATATTCTGTTGTTTTCAGCTCTATATATAAATCCCATCTTTGCTTTGAGGCATTGGGCGGAGTCTGTTTGCTTATAGCGGGAATAGCGGCTGTTATAATAACCCAACGATTCATAAGCCGCGAGGAATTCAGAAAGAATACTCGATTTTATAAGGTAGTAGATAAGCTATGATTAATTAATTGAATCATAAAATAATTACGGTGATGATTTGATGCAAAACTTGAGTGAT
>CAMFPZ010000005.1 GCA_945979635.1 uncultured Eubacterium sp. | reverse complement strand
GCAGTGCACAAAGCACAGCTTCGGTTGTGAAAAATGCAATCTAAATTGAATTACCAAATCTATATTACAAGAAAAACGCACAACGAATTTTCGCTGTGCGTTTGTTTTGTGTATGATTATTTTGTGAAGAATGTTAGGAATGCTTTGTATGCCATATATACATCAATCTTCGAAACGAGCTCATATGGGGAGTGCATCGAGAGGACAGGAACGCCGATATCGATTGTATCAACATCCATATTTGCAATATACATTGCGACAGTTCCGCCGCCTCCGCCGTCAACCTTGCCGAGCTCACCTGTCTGCCATAGAACATGATTTTCCTCGAGCTTTGTCTTAACCCAGCTTACGAATTCTGCACTTGCATCGGAGGTTCCGCTCTTTCCTCTGGAGCCTGTGAACTTTGTTACGCAAACGCCATTGTTTACGAAGCTGGAATTATTTTTCTCAAAAACAGAGGACCAGGTTGGGTCATATGCGGCATTAACATCGGCACTTAGACATTTTGAATTCTTTAGGACATCTCTGCCTTCATAGCCCTCCAGTCTCGCGAGGTCCTCGATGAAATACTTGAGATAGGACGAATTCAGTCCCGTGTTTCCGTCCGAGCCGGTTTCCTCCTTATCGGTCAAAACAGTAATCGCCGTGTATTCCGGAGCATCGTCGATATTGAGAATAGCCTGAAGAGCAGGGTAGGAGCAAACTCTGTCGTCGTGTCCGTAGCCGCCGATGAGGCTTCTGTCAAAGCCGACATCATCAACTCCAAATGCAGGAACTAGCTCTAATTCCGCAGAAAGGAAATCACGCTCAACAATGCCGTACTTTTCATAAAGAATATTCAAAAGATTGAGCTTTATGCGTTCGCTCTCATCATCATCCTTGAACGGGAGAGATCCGATAACAACATTGAGCTCCTCGCCTTTAACAAGCTCGTTTGCCTTTCTGCTCATTTGGTCGGCACCTAGGTGAGGGAGAATATCTGTGATACAGAATTTCGGCTCGCCTGCCTTCTCGCCGAGACGAACATCAACGAAGGTTCCGTCATTTTTGCAAATTCTGCCGTGGAGCGAAAGAGGAATTGCTGTCCATTGGTATTTTTTTATCCCGCCGTAGTAGTGGGTCTTGAAGAAGCCGAGTCCCTCCTGCTCATAAACAGGGCATTGCTTGAGGTCGAGTCTTGGACTGTCGATATGAGCGGCAGAAATTCTAACGCCGTCCTTTATGCTTCTTTTTCCCTTAACGCAGAGGATGATAGCCTTTCCTCTGTTCATATAGTAAACCTTTTCGCCCGGATCCAGTGCTTCGCCGAATTCGTCGAAGCGTTGATAGCCGTTTGCCTGTGCCAGCTCCTCTACCCAAGCAGCAACCTCACGCTCTGTTTTGCATTCCGCGAGAAATTCCTTATATCCCTCACAGAAATCATAGCATTCCTTCGTTTCGTCATCGCTCATAAAATCAATGCCGTTTTCCTTCTTGTTAAACAACATATCCTTTAGCTGCTTTGTTTTTTCACTCATAGGATAACCTCCAAAATATTATCAATTTGTGTATCAACGCTTTCGCCGTTGTTGTATATAGCATAGTCGCATTTTTCGAGAAAATAATCATCCGAATGCTGGGCGGAAATTCTCTGCATTGCCTGCTCCTCGGTTATATTATCCCTTGCTGTAATACGCTTTATTCTCGTCTGTTCATTTGCAAGAACGCAAATAACCCTGTAGCAGTCATTTTGCATATTTGCCTCAAATAGCTGAGGTGCATCCAGCACGCATAAACCCTCTGCCTCGTTCTCGCATTTTTTCTTAATACTCGGGTGGAGAATGGAATTGAGAAGCCTTGTTTGCTTCTTTGTTGCAAACGCCTTGCGTGCAAGTACGCCTCTGTTGAGCTCTCCGTCAGCCAGAATATCATCTCCGAATGCTTTTGCAAGCTCGACTAAAACAGGCTCACCTTTTTTTGTTACCTCTCTTGCAATCCTGTCGCAGTCGATAATCCTGAAGCCTCTTTCCTTCAGCTTTTGACAAATATATCCCTTGCCTGCTCCTGTCGGTCCTGTGATGCCGATTGTATAAGGCTTTGTAAGGTCGATTATGTCGAAGGCACAGGCTCTGATAAGTCGGTTATATACCGCCATGGCAACTCCGTTTTTTCCCGGTGCTCGGGCATAAACCTTTTTCGCACCCAGTTCATCGAGCTCTCGCAGAGCGTCGAAAAGTTCCTTTGCCTGTGCAAGCTCGTCGTTTTCTCTGCCGTAGGTAATTTTCGGAATGGTTATATTATCTTCCTCAAAGCATAGTGCACAGCAGTCCTTTCTTGAGTTTACAAACTCCTCGTACTGCTCTTTTGTGCCCTGCACCATAACAACTCGTGTGTGAGGCGAATAATGCTTGTACTTCATACCCGGAGAAGCGGCTTCCTCGTTTTCTGCCATACCCTCGAGTACAGCCGGCGAAACATATATTTCGCCTATGATTTCTTCCATCATTTCCTTTGTAACAGCACCGGGACGAAGCAGAGTCGGCGTTTCTGTCGCGAGAGTAATAACCGTGCTTTCGACCCCGAATTCACAATCTCCGCCGTCGATTATACCGTCAATTTTGCCCATCATATCGTCGATGACATATTTTGCTCTTGTCGGAGAGGGTAAGCCGGAGGTGTTTGCACTGGGTGCGGCTATCGGACATCCGCTTGCCTGGATTAAGCTGCGTGCAATTTCGTTTTTAGGCATACGAATTGCAACCGTGCTTAATCCTCCGCTGACAACATCTCCGATTTTTTCTGATTTTTCCAAAATGATTGTCAGAGGTCCCGGAAAGAAAGCATCCATCAGTGCCTTTGCCTTTGGGGTAATCTCCTTTACGAGAGGATAAATATCCTCCTTTTCTGCGATGTGGACAATGAGCGGATTATCGGAAGGTCTGCCCTTCGCCTCGTAGATATTCTTTACAGCTTCTTCGTTCAGTGCGTTTGCTCCCAAGCCGTATACTGTTTCCGTCGGAAACGCAACCAACCCTCCGTCGGAAATGATTTTACCTGCAAGGGCAATATCATATTCACTTGTAGATAAAATCCTTGTTTCCATTTTCTTTTTCCTTGATTGATTTAGTCTTCATTTTGTGCCTTGAGCTTTTCGGCGGTGTCGGCTGTAATAAGTGCGTCAATAAGCTCATCCATATCGCCGTTGAGTATTGCTTCAAGCTTATAGAGCGTTAGATTAATTCTGTGGTCCGATACTCTGCCCTGGGGATAGTTATATGTGCGAATACGCTCGCTTCGGTCACCTGTGCCGACCTGTGCCTTACGCTCACCCGCGATTGCGGCATCCTGCTTCGCTCTTTCTGCATTGAGAAGCCTTGCACGAAGAACGAGCATAGCCTTTTCTCTGTTTTGGTGCTGTGAGCGTTGGTCCTGACATTCAACTACTGTTCCCGTTGGGATATGTGTTATACGAATAGCAGACGATGTTTTGTTGATATGCTGACCTCCGGCACCCGACGCACGGAAGGTATCAACCTGCAAATCCTTGTCGAGGATTTCGAAGTCAACCTCCTCTGCCTCAGGCAAAACGGCAACCGTAGTGGTCGAGGTATGAATTCTGCCCTGACTTTCTGTTTCGGGTACACGCTGAACGCGGTGAACGCCTGATTCAAATTTGAATCGCGAGTATGCACCGTCGCCTGTGATACTGAAGCTTATTTCCTTATAGCCTCCGAGACCTGTTTCACTTGCAGAAAGCACCTCGGTCTTGAAGCCCTTTGATTCGGCGTACATACTGTACATACGATAGAGCACACCTGCGAAAAGTGCACTTTCCTCGCCGCCTGCACCGCCGCGTATTTCGACGATAACATTCTTATCGTCGTTAGGGTCGCGTGGCAGAAGAAGCACCTTGAGCTCCTCATTTATTCGCTCTAAATCCTCCTTGCTCTGCTCGAATTCTTCTTTTACCATTTTTGCAAAGTCTTCGTCGAGCGAGCTGTCGCCGAGCATTTCGCGAGCCTCCTCGTTTGTTGCCTTTGCAGCCTTGTATTCTCTGAATTTTTCGACGATAGGTGTGAGCTGCTTCATTTCCTTCATTAATGCGGTATACCTATCTATATCAGCGATAACCTCGCTTTGGCAAACTAATTCGTTTACCTCTTCGAATCGCTTTTCAACCTCTTCAAGCTTGTCTATCATTTTCTGTCCTCACTTATTCTTCGTTAGCGTTAGATGTAATAACGGATTTTATATTTTTCTGAATTTTGTTTCTCGGAACTGTGACGATATGCTCACAACCGAGGCATTTTATTTTGAAATCAACGCCGATGCGTAAAACCTCAAACTCCTTGCACGAGCAGGGATGTGGTTTTTTCATAATTAGTTTGTCGCCGACCTGAATATTCACGCTGTCATCCGCCTTCGTAAAATTATAATCTCGTATATTATAGCACTAATTATTTCCTTTATCAATAACATATTTAACATAAAACGCTCATAAAATTGAATATTGAATAAAAGGAAGGGTTGTAATGAAATTTTATCCTGAAGGTATCAAGTATACCGAAAGAAAGTTTGTCTCACTGGAGGAGGCTGTATCGGCTATGCATAGCGGTGAGATAATCGAGGGCAGAGTGCTCATATGCGATAATTCGCACGATTTGCATATTGATTTGGGCATTATTAATGGCATTATTCCTCGCTGCGAGGGTGCAATCGGAATTGAGGACGGAAGCGTTAGAGATATTGCACTGATAAGCAAGGTGAACAAGCCTGTAGTATTTCGTATAAAATCCATCGAATACGACGATGCTCAAGTGCCTTACGCGGTTTTGTCACGCCGAGATGTTCAGCAGGAATGTATGGAGGAGTACATAGATAATCTTGCTGTTGGAGATATTATTACCGCTCGAGTGACTCATATCGAGAGCTTCGGAGCATTTATTGATATAGGTGCCGGAATAAATTCGCTTGTACCGATTGATATGCTTTCTGTTTCGAGAATCAGTCATCCGTCGCAGAGAGTCGCTGTTGGACAAATAATACAGGTTGTATTACGAAAACGAGAGGGCGATAAGCTCACCTTTTCGCTAAAGGAGCTTCTCGGGACATGGTCGGAAAACTCGGAGTGCTTCAGGGCGGGCGAAACCGTGACGGGCATTGCACGAAGCGTTGAGGACTATGGCGTTTTTATTGAATTAGCACCTAATTTAGCAGGTCTTGCAGAGCCGTACAGCGGAATAAGGCCCGGGCAAAGAGTGTCTGTTTTCATAAAATCAATTAATCCGAGCCGAATGAAAATCAAGCTGGTTATTGTTGAGGCATTTGACGAGGAAGCCACTCGACCGGAATTGAAATACTACATAGACTCTCGACATATCGACCGATGGGAATACTCGCCGTATAACGCAATGAAGAGAATAGAAACAGAATTTTCATAACATTCCGGCGAAAAACGAATGTAATATTGCTATTTGGAAAAATTTATGATATTATAATCAAGATTACTAAATCTGTGTCGGGAGGTGGGATTATGAGAAAGCGATACAACTATTTTGATGATGACTTTGACGAGCAGGGCAACATTAAGATTCAGCAGAACCCTTGGACCGAGCTGAAGGATAAGCTCGTCGCCACCATAAAAAACCTTGATTTCGACACTGTATTGAGGCTTTTGAAGCGTGTTGCGTCAACGATAGGTATAATCATCCTGCTTTCCTGCAAAAAAATCGCATCGTTATTTAACGGCAAGAGCGAGAAGAAAAAAAATCCTGCCTTAATCGGAATATTGAGCCTTGTTTTCTTGGTCGTTCTTATGACTGTCATAATTGTCACCTCAGTTATGACTATGGCAGGAAAGGCAAATTCCCGACAGGAGAAATTCAATCAGGCGGCTTATGCGGTTTGCTATGATTATATCGAACGATTCGGCACGGCAAACTATAAATTTATGAATAGCGAATATGAGGTCAAGGGCTGTATGCTTACCGGACTTTGTGTTGCAAGAGAGATTGACTTCAATAACGACAGCAAAAGTGAGCTTCTGCTGATTTATAACGATAACGACTATTATTTTGCAGATGTTTGGGGCTTCGATAATAAGGAATTTAAACAGATTTATTCAAGAAAGCTGCCGTTTGCAAATAACAGAAATGATGATATTTTCTTTACAATCTACTACGATAATAACGAATATTTCATCGCCGAGCACAACGAGAGTGATATACAGGATGTTACGATTTTGCGACTCGCTTCATCGGAGTTTAAGAAAAAAGCTTCTGCCCGGTATAATACAAGCGAGATGGGCTACTATATGCACAAGCGAAATGTAACGGATAGCTTCGAATGTATCAGAGTTGCCGTTTTGCGTGAAAATACGGCAGCAAATACTGTTGAGCGTACCTTGGATGAGATAGACCGCTTTTCATCAAGCGATAAGGATACCTCCCAGCATATTACCGCAAGCGGAGTATCGCTCGAAAACGCGATGAACAGTGCTTATTTTTCGCTCATTGAGGAATATAACAAGAAATATGGCGTTGCAGAGCTTGTTAATTATACCGATAAGCCCCATATAGGCGGTTTGGCATCGGTTAAGCTGGTTGATTTTAATGGTGATTCAACGGATGAGCTTATGCTCATTTATCATCGAAGCGTGTCGAAGCGAAAAGAGGACAGAAACGGAAATTATATCGCAATAGAAGAATATAGATATTTTTGTGACATCTATACATTCAATGGCAAGAACGCCAGACTTGTGTACCAGAACGAGGGGCTTTCAAATAAGCTTGACAGTCCCGACACAACATATTATGTTATCAAGAAGGACGGCGACAGGAATCTGCTTTGTACAAATACCTTCAATATCAGTGAGTATGGCAGAGTGGTCAAGGCGACATCAAAGATAATGGCGTTCGACGGCGAAAAATTCGACCTTGAGCAAAAGGCAGTGTACGAAAAATCTTATGGTTATTCCCAGTATTATCTCAATTCAAAGAATGTTTCGAGAAGCACCTTTATGCAGAATGGCGGCTTTGATGTTCCTTTCTTCGACGGTGAGAGCTCGTATGACAAGGATGTTTGGGAAATAGGTCTGCTTCAGGGCGAAAATGACGACGAGGATTCCGTCAAGTCTCAAATTTCACTCACCGAGGAGGAAATAAAAAAGCTCAATCCTCTCTATAATCCCCGTCAAATGTAAAAATCCGTATTGTGGCAGTACCCTTGTACTGTCACAATTTTTTTATCGTCATTTGCAGGATTTCTCGATGGACTTAATAGCCTACTCATTTAGATTGCTAAAATCAAATAAGTTGAAAGTTTTTGTTAAAGTATTGTAAAATTATATTATTAGTGGTATAATTCAAGCGAATAATTTTCGGAAAAGAGGTATCTTTATGGCAGTACATAAAACAACTGCAGTCGGACAAACCGACAAAAAGTATATGAAGCCCTCGGAAATCGTCACCTTTGGTATCGGCCTTTTCGGCGTTGCATTGCTGACAGGCTGGATGCCGGACTATACGATGACCTTTTTCGCAGATTTTGCCTTCAAGGGCAAGGGCTTTGATTCTGTACAGCTTGCTAATGTTGTATCGCTTGTATTCGGTGTTGCAGGCATTATTGGTGCTGTATGCGAGCTTGTAATCGGTATGCTCGTTGACCGAACCCGAACCTCTCTGGGTAAGGTTAAGCCTTGGGTAGGCTTTGGTGCAATTCCGCTTGCAATTATTTCTATGCTTGTTTTCGTTGCTCCGAACACAGGCTCGTTTACTGTTGCAACGATTTGGATGTTCGTAATTTATGCACTCTATACGGCAATTTCCTGTGCCGTTGAGTCGCCGTCAAACTGCTTTGGTGCTCTTTGTTCACCTAACCCAAGTGAGCGTTCGAGTGCAATTTCCATTGCTTCGTTCCTCCGTTCGGTAGGACAGAGCGGCGGTCAGGTTGTTATTATCGTTGTGCCGCTTATTATGAAGGCTCTTATGGGACAGCAGCAGTACAAGAACGCAGAGGGACAGGGTCTTGACCTTATTATTTCTACTGCCGTTTGTGCTCTGGGTATGATTATTTTCGTGATGATTTTCTTTGCGAATAATAAGGAGCGTGTTCCTTATACGAGCGAAAAGGTTTCGCTTGCAGAGTCACTAAAGCTTGTGTTTACAAACAAGAACCTTCTTATGGTTTCGCTCACAAAGCTTTTCGGCTTCGGCAGAGGCGTTTACGGAACAGTATCTCTCTACATTGCTGTTTATCTTCTCGGCTCAAAGGGCTTGAAGCTTGCACTTATGCTCCCTATGGGAATCGGTACGGCAGTCGGTACTTTACTCGTAAACCTTGTGCTCAAGAAATTTAATACAAAGCAAACCTACATTCTTTTCTGTATCTATGGTGCAAGTGCATTGGCAATTTTGTTCCTCGTTTCCCGCGGTATCGGATTTAATGAGAATCTCATTATTCCGTTCCTCATTCTAAACTTCTTCTGCGGCATTCAGCATGGTAATACTAATGTAACGCCTAATATTATGATTGCAGACTGCGTTGACGAAATGGAATACAAAACGGGCAAGCGTCAGGAAGGACTCGCATATGCCGGCTACGGACTTTTCTCGAAGATTGCGTCGGCAGGCACAAAATATCTTGCTCCGTTCCTCGTTTATACTTGGTCGGGATATCAGTTCTCAACCAGCCCGAATGTTGCTTATGCGGCACAGAACGACGAGGTTTTGATGAAATTCCTCGCTATCTATACAATCATTCCGGCTATCTTCGTTTTAGCTCAATTCATTCCTGTTTTGTTCTACGATATGGTAGGCGAAAAGAAGAAGAGAATTACACAGGCTCTTATGGAGAAGAGAGCTGCCGAGGAAGCACAGAGCGTTGAAAACGGCGACGACTCTGTTGAAGAAATTGCAGAATAGGAGGGGTTAGTAATGGCAGAAAAGAAAGAATTTAGGGCAGGCTTGTACGGTATTGTTGCAGGAATTCTTGTTGCGGCAATTCTTGTCGGAACAACTATGTTTGCGTTTACCTCTCGTTATAATGCCTTTTCGGCAGAAAAGATTGCCGTGTCGTATGTCGACACAATTGTCCAAAACGGCGACGGCTATAATGCACTGAAGGTTAGCCTCGTTTCGAAGAACCAAAAGTTCGGAAATTTTGTTATTGACGGATATATGGCTCCCTATATTAACGACGGCGAAGATGTCGAGAAAAATGAAATTATCGGCACGGGCTCCGAAGAAGAGGTTAAAATGCTCGACAGTGTTTATAACACAATGTACGACTATTTCATCCTTCTTACTCACGAGGTCGGACTCGAGAATTATAATGAGTTTTATAGCTCGTATTTCGAAAAGTTAAAGCTTGTCAGAAGCGAGATTATCGGAGACGAGTATATGGACACTGAATTTATGTTCAGCGTTTTTGAGTCAAATGTTGCAACCTATGGCGAGGGATTGACAGGCACCGAGGAAAAGCTTGCCGCTGACGGAAAAACCGTTATTCAGCCAAAATCCATCGGTAAGTATCAGGAAATGCTCGGCGAGGATTATATCCTGACAACTGAGGTTGCATCCGTGCAGGTTCTTTCCGCCGACGAGGTTGAGGCTTATAAGCAGGAATATAAGCAAAGAATTGCTCCGATTATTGATGCGGGCAAGGTAAAGTCTGCCGCATTCGATGAGGAAAAAGCAAAAGCTATGAACGATGCATTTTCAAAGCTTGACTCATCCGACGATTTCAGCGAGGTAAAGGCTTGTGCAGTGAATGTTAAGACCGCTGACGGGAGAATTGTAGCTTCGGCAGTAATCAATGTTGTAAAAATCGGAAACAGCTGGTATGTTGATAATTCCAATTCAGATACATCGGCACTTTATTTTGCTTAAGTGAAATAGTGAAATACAAATTGCGACAGAGGTTTTTTCCTTTGTCGCTTTTGTTTTGAACGGAAATTTTTTCTCATATTTAGGCAAATATGTCAAAATTTAGCACGCATTGTTTACAGAATGGTTACAATATTAACAAAAAACACTTGATAATTGCTTTCGGTTGTTATATTATATATTATGTGTTAGATCGCATAGGGTAACGGTAATAATCCGAACCACGGTTTATTACCGTTACCCTAGGTGATAAACAAGGAAAATAAAATCTAAAGACGAAAATACATTAGGAGTAATAATTGTGATTGAATTCAAGGATGTATCAAAGGTATACGGAAGCAATGGCACTCACGCACTCGAAAAGGTAAACATAAAAATTGAGGACGGCGAGTTTGTTTTCATTGTTGGCTCGTCGGGTGCCGGAAAGAGCACCTTCCTCAAGCTCATTATGCACGAGGAAAAGCCTACCGAGGGCGAGGTTATCGTAAACGGATATTCCTCCGCCGAGATGAAGAAAAGACAGGTTCCGTATTACAGAAGAACTATGGGAATCGTTTTTCAGGATTTCCGTATTATACCGAAAATGACTGTATACGATAATGTTGCGTTTGCTATGCGTGTTATCGGAACAAAGGAAAAGGACATTAGAAAGAGAGTGCCGTATATTCTCCAGCTTGTCGGATTGTCCCAAAAGGCTAGGTCTATGCCTAACGAGCTTTCCGGCGGTGAGCAGCAGAGAGTATCTCTTGCGAGAGCATTGGTCAATAACCCGAAGCTCATTATCGCCGACGAGCCCACCGGAAATGTTGACCCCGAAATGAGCCACGAAATTGTGGGATTGCTCACGAAGATAAATAATTCCGGTACAACTGTTGTTATGGTAACTCATGAGCACGACTTGGTCCGTACCTTCCAGCGTAGAGTTATCGTTATTCAACACGGCAAGGTTGTTTCCGATACACCTGACCCGACCTATGCAAAATTCAAGGCAAAGGAGGTCTCCCAAAAGCAGGATATGTACTACTATGAGGAGAACCTTCAGCAGAGCAATCTCAACGAGGTGTTCGATAATTTGAGCGATGTAACCGTTGAGCAGAACCCTACCGATACAGACGAAAAAGCACAGGGAGGTGAGCAATAATGTCAGGAGCTAGCTTAAGATATTTAATCAAAGAGGGCTTTCGAAATACTTGGACAAACCGTATGATGTCTATTGCTTCAATCTGTGTTTTGCTCAGTTGCTTGGTTCTTATCGGAAGTGCTTCGATGATTTTCCTTAATATCAATTCTCTTGTAGACAAAATTGAGGACGAGAATGTAATTATGGTTTATATCGGCGACAAGACTCTTGCACAGAGTAACGCCGAAAATGCGATTGATATTGATTCAACCATAACCCAGCAGGATATTGATGAAATGGGCGAGAAGCTCAATGCAATTCCGAATGTTCAAAAAATTGAATTCGTAGATAAGGTAACCGCTTGGAACGAGCAGCTCGAAGCTATGGATGACGCACAGGCACAGCTTTTCAAGGGCGATACAGACCAGATTCCTTTGCCTAACGCATATAAGGTTACAGTTAAGGATTTGGCAATATTCACCGAGACGGTTGACGAAATAAAGAAGCTCGATAATATTTACACAATTCGCCAAAATACCGACCTTGCACAAAAGCTCGATACTATTTCGCGAGGCATAAGCGTTATTGCGATGGTAATCATCGCGGTATTGTTTGCTATTTCACTCTTCATTATTTCAAATACAATCAAGCTTACCGTATATTCAAGAAGGCTTGAAATCAGTATTATGAAATCTGTTGGTGCAACAAATAGCTTTGTTCAGCTTCCGTTTGTTGTTGAAGGTATTATTCTCGGCGTAATTTCGGGCATTATTTCGCTCGGTGCAGTTTGGGGATTTTATGAGCTTGCGATTTTGAAATTCAAAGATTTGTTTAATTCCGTCGGAATTCAACCGCTCGCCTTTACCGGCTATGCATGGCAAATGCTTGGAATTTTCGTAGCAATCGGTATTGTCAGCGGTGTCGGCGGCTCTCTTATCACTATGAGAAAATATCTCAATAAGGAAGGTAGTGAAATCAGTGCAGTTTAAGTTCAAAAGATTTTTATCCCTTGTTCTTTCGATTGTTCTGTCATTCACTATGGTGGCAGGAGCAACTAATGCTTACGCCGTTTCGCAGGCGGATATTGACCGACTCCAGCAAAAAAATGAGGCAGCACAAAAAGAAATCGAAAGATTAAAAAAGGAAAACGCAGAAACAGAAAAATATATTGCCGCTCTCGACAAAAAAATTCAGGTCATAAGAGACCAGCTTAACGCTCTTAAGAAGCAGGCAAGTGAGCTTCAGTCAAGCATTGACTCTGTACAAAAAAGCATAAACGAGACCGAGGCTCAAATGAAGCAAATTCAGGCGGAAATTGATGCAAAGCAGGCAGAATACGACAAGATTTATGCCGAGTATTGCCAACGCCTTAGAGCGATGTATGTTTCCGGTCACGCAAGCAATCTTGAGGTTCTTCTGACAAGCTCCGACATTAGCTCGATTCTTACCCGAAGCGAGATGATTCGTTCTGTTTCCCGTAAGGATAACAGTATTCTTCAGGAGCTTATTAAGAAGATGGAGGATATTGAAAAGGACAAGGCGGCTCTTATCAGCAAAAACGCCGAGCTCGAGGAGAACAAGAAAAAATTAAGTGCTCAAAAGGCAGAGCTTGACAAGAATATCTCCGATGTTTCGACCAAGAAATCCGAGCTTGACTCACAGGTTGCCGAGGCAAATGCCGCAATGAGGTCTAATAATAACAGCAAGACAGAATTCCTTGAGGAAATCCAGAATAATACCGAGGATATGGAGAGAATCAAGGCACAGATTATTGCAAACAGTAAGCCAAGCAACGGCGGCTCAAGCAGCTCCGGCGGCGGCGGTTCGGGCAAGCTCGGCTATCCTACCGATTCGCGTTATGTTTCGGCCGGCTTCCCTAATTATTCGAGCGGTCGTTATCACGGCGGAGTGGATTTCCCTATTGCGACAGGCTCAAATGTTTATGCATCCGCTTCAGGTACAGTAATTATTGCCGAGAATTTGAACTATGGCTACGGACACTATATTGTTATTGACCACGGCGGCGGACTTTCAACTCTTTATGGTCATAATTCGACTCTTCTTGTGGGAGTAGGAACCCGTGTAAATAAGGGACAGGTCATTGCTCGAAGCGGCTCAACAGGAAATTCAACAGGTCCTCATTGCCACTTTGAGGTTCGCTTGAATGGTAATCAGGTTAATCCGTTCAACTATCTATAAAATTAATACATAAGTGTTAAAAAGCAGTACAACAGCTTTCCTTATGATTTTGATAAGGGAAGCTGTTAATTTTATATATTAAAAAAATTGTAAATTCTGTGTTAAATACATAATTTGGGTTTTACATATAATAAT
>CAMFPZ010000004.1 GCA_945979635.1 uncultured Eubacterium sp. | reverse complement strand
CATAATAGGCATACGAGGCTTTGTTACACCGTCGTAAAGAAGCACTGCAGATGAATAGTACATCTTTCTTTGTACATTACCACCTTCGCTTGTTCCGCCGGTCTGGGCGGATGTTTGGGTAGTGTAAAGAATATTGATGCTGTTGTTTTTGGTTACATTCAAGTCTGCATCCTGGCCGTCACCTGACGAAAACGGTTCCTTGTATTCACCCTTTTGAGCAGTCCACTCTGTCATTGCGGCAGTATTTGTGCGAAGCTCGGAGGTCAATGCAGTAAACTCGGCTGCGGTAATCTCCTTGCCGCCGTATTTATATGCGTCTACATATCTATTTGCCTTAACATAGCTATTGTATGCAGCAGTAAGATTCTTGTAGAGCTTGTTTCCAGTAGTCATTGTTGTCATAGCTTCCTCGTACTCAGAGATAGCCGTCTGTAATTCAGCCGACATATCCTCAGCAGCGAAAGCAGAAATTGCTGTAAACGGTAATGAACTCAATACCATAATTACAGCCAAAAGCACACTTAAAGTACGCTTTAGGTTTCGTTTCATGATAGACATTCCCCTTTCGGAATAATACTTTGTATGGGATTTCCGTACCAAATTCAGTTTTTCGTATCTGACCAACAGCCTTTGCTGAATACGCGGCTATAATCATATAGCCAATTGGGCATAGTCCACCCCTTCTAATATACAAACTGATAATATCACATTGCTAACAAAACTGCAATACTTTGGCACAACATTTTTTCCAAATTGTAAGCAATTTTGGATAATTAATAAAATTTTAATATTTCTACCTTATACACATTCTCAATTGTGTAAAAAAATGAAAATTCCCCTTTGTGTTTAGGCATAGGATATATGGTAAAAATGGTGATTCATATATATTAATTACATTAATGTTATATGTGAATTTCTGTTTACACTTGGAATATACGCATATTTGTATATTTATGCATAAATTTTCGTTAATATACACATATTAAAGGTTAAATCGACGAAATTATTTAATTTTTATGTATAAAATTACAAAAAAGGCTTGCATTTATGAATTTAGGTGTTATAATAGGTACAGTTATCAATTCAACGGAAAAGGAGTTCTCGATATGAACAAGAAGGACATCAAAAAGGTAGTGCTAGCATACAGCGGCGGACTCGATACATCCATCATCATTCCTTGGCTCAAGGAGAATTACAATAACTGCGAGGTTATCGCAGTAAGCGGTGATGTAGGACAAGGAACAGAGCTCGACGGTCTGGAGGAAAAAGCGATTGCAACAGGTGCATCAAAGCTTTATGTTCTCGACCTAAAGGAGGAATATGTTGCGGACTATATCTTCCCTTGCCTCAAGGCAGGAGCAGAATATGAAAAATACCTCCTCGGAACATCTCACGCTCGTCCCTGCATTGCAAAGGGACTTGCCGAAATCGCAAAGAAGGAGGGTGCGGACGCTATCTGCCACGGATGTACAGGAAAGGGCAACGATCAGGTTCGTTTTGAGCTAACCCTGAAGGCATTTGCTCCGGAAATGGAAATCATCGCTCCATGGCGTGAATGGGATATCGTTTCGCGTGAGCAGGAAATCGAATATGCCGAGGCTCACAACATCCCTCTCAAGATAAACCGTGAAACAAACTATTCAAAGGATAAGAATGTTTGGCATCTTTCACACGAGGGACTCGATCTTGAGGACCCGGCAAACGAACCGCTTTACAACAAGGAAGGCTTCCTTGAGATGGGCGTATCACCGGAGCAGGCTCCCGACAAGCCGACATACATCACCCTTCATTTCGAAAAGGGCGTTCCGACCGCAATCGACGGCGAGGAAATGTCACCTCTCGCAATCGTTGAGGCTCTCAACAAGGTAGGCGGCGAAAACGGAATCGGTCTTCTTGACATCGTTGAAAACCGTCTCGTTGGTATGAAATCCCGTGGAGTATATGAGACTCCCGGCGGTGAAATCCTCTACAAGGCACACGAAATGCTCGAAACCATCACCCTAGACAAGGAAACTCAACACTATAAGAAGCTCATCGCACAAAAATTCGGCGAGCTTGTATACAACGGCTTATGGTTCACACCATTGCGTGAGGCATTATCTGCATTTGTTGATGAAACTCAAAAGACAGTTACGGGCGATGTTAAGCTAAAGCTCTACAAGGGCAATGTGATAAACGCAGGTATCACCTCACCATACACCTTATATGATGAGAATGTTGCTTCATTTGGTGATGACGGCGGTGCATATAATCAAGCAGACGCTTCCGGCTTCATCAATCTCTTTGGATTATCAATCAAGGTTAAGGCACTGCTTGACCAACAAAGGAATGAGCAATAAAGAGCTTTTATCTCCCGGTCACTTCGTGACAGCTCCTCTTGACGAACAAAGCAAGGGGAGCCTTATTAAACAAACGAAAGGCTATCTCTAATATGGCACAGCTTTGGAAGGGCAGGTTCAAAAAGGAGCTTGCAAAGGAAACGAATGATTTTAACTCCTCAATCAGCTTCGATTCAAGAATGTTCGAGGAGGATATAAAGGGTTCAATCGCCCACGCTACAATGCTCGGAGCAACAGGCATAATCGAAAAGTCCGAAAGCGAAAAAATCATCAACGGCTTAGGTGAAATACTGGAGGACATCAAGAGCGGCAAGCTGATAATTGATATGAATGCCGAGGATATTCACACCTTCATAGAGGGCGAGCTTACAGAAAGACTCGGACAAACAGGAAAGCGACTCCACACAGCGAGGTCAAGAAACGACCAGGTTGCTCTCGATATCCGTCTCACCCTACGAAAGGAAATAGACGAAATCAGCGAAATGCTCAAGGCTCTGATCTATGTTCTATGCGAAAAGGCAGAGGAGCACAAGCAAACCATTATGCCGGGATATACCCATCTTCAAAGAGCACAGCCAATCACCTTCGGTCATCACCTTATGGCATATTGCAGTATGATTTTGAGGGATATTGACAGACTCAAGGATGTCAAGAAAAGGCTCAATGTTTGTCCTCTCGGTTCAGGTGCATTAGCGGGTACAACCTACCCTCTTGACAGAGAAATGGTAGCCGAGCTTCTCGGATTCGATTCAATCACAGCCAACTCACTCGACGGTGTTTCGGACAGAGATTTTTGCATTGAGCTTGCATCGGCACTTTCGCTGATTATGGTTCATCTTTCTCGATTCAGCGAAGAAATAATTATGTGGTGCAGCTGGGAATTCAAATTCATAGAGCTAGACGATGCATTTTCGACAGGCTCATCCATTATGCCGCAAAAAAAGAACCCTGACATAGCAGAGCTGGTTAGGGGTAAAAGCGGCCGTGTTTTCGGTGATTTAACTACACTATTGACTGTTATGAAGGGCATTGCTCTGGCGTACAACAAGGATATGCAGGAGGACAAGGAGGCAATCTTCGATGCTGTTGATACAGTGAAAATGTGTTTGACGGCATTCACTCCAATGATAGAGACAATGACGGTTCTTAAGGACAATATGCGTCTTGCGGCAGCAAAGGGATTTATCAACGCAACCGACTGTGCCGATTATCTTGTCGGCAAGGGCTTGCCGTTTAGAGATGCTTACAAATGCACAGGACAGCTCGTTGCTTTATGCATAGACAAGGGACTAACTCTCGAAACCCTGCCTCTTGAAGAATACAAGGCGATATGCGATTTATTTGACGACGGAGTTTACTCCGCTATCAATCTGGAAAAATGTGTAAACGACCGCAAGGTTGCCGGTTCTCCAAGTGCCGAAAGCGTACTGAAGCAAATTGAGCTTGCAAAAGCATCATTATAATAACATCAAGAAATTTAAAAGGAGTGACCATACAGGTCGCTCCTTTTTCATCATTTGGTAAGCTTTGTAATATCCTTCGGTGTTCCCATAACATAGATATGTTCGTCCTTCTTAAAGGTATAATCAGGGTTATTTATTGCAACAACCTTGCCTTCACACTTTGAGGCGATAACAGAAACATTATGCTTTTTTCGTACATCAAGATTAGCAAGAGTATAGGAGCACCATTTATCAGGGGCTTCAATCTCATAAATTCCCGTATCATCCGAAAGCCTTATGAAATCGAAAATTTTACGATTCGAATACTCAACAGCGGTAGCCAAGGCAAAATCACGCTCGGGATAAACAACATTATCCGCACCGTTTTTGAGCAAAAATTTTTCGTGAACCTCGCCGGAAGCCTTTGCTATAACGATACCTGCACCAAGCTCCTTTAGGTAGTCAAGGATAATAAGACTACTCTTAAAGTCGCTCATACACAGGAAAATATAATCAAAATCCGAAACGCCGAGTGATTCCAAATTGCTTTTTATTGTAAAATCGCCTATTTCAGCGGCGGTAACAAGATGTGAAATCTCATTAATCTTTGTTTCATCTTGGTCAACAATCATAACCTCATTGCCCAACTTATACAATTCTAATGCAAGATGAGTACCATATCTTCCTGCTCCGATTACCAAAATACTCTTCATTATTACCTCTTTCTGTGGACTAACCCACCATTAGCTTACCAAGCGGTTTTCTTGTTGTTACAGTTGGCTTTGCAACCACGAACGACAACGCAAAAATCAATGAGGTTAATCGTCCGATATACATAAGCACAATAATCACTATCATAGACAATGTATTCAAATCCGGCGTAATTCCCGCTGTTATTCCGACAGTACCCATAGCCGAGGTACATTCAAAAATAACATCAAGCAGAGCAAACTCGCCTTGGTTTATTGAAATAACAAAGGAAGCGATAATAATATTCAAAAGATTAACAAGACAAATGGACACTGCACTCTTGAGTACCCTAAAGTCAATTCGTCTTCCGAATAATTCAATATCCTCCTTATTCTTAAAGGTTGATACGGCACATATAAAAATTACGGCTACCGTGGAGGTTTTTACGCCGCCGGCAGTGGAGCCTGTCGAACCTCCGATGAACATCAAAAGCATAGTAAGAAGCTTTCCCGTATTGCTCATAGCAGGAATATCGACGCTGTTGAATCCTGCCGTTCTAGGGGTAATACTGCAAAAGAAGGCGTTAAGAATTTTCTTTCCCAGGCTCATTTGCTCGAAGCCCGCATTATTCTCGAGAACTAAAAACAGGGCTGCCGAGCCGAAAACAAGAACTGCGGTTGTAAACAGGACAAGTCGCGTGTGAAGAGAAAAACGCTTCATTTGAAATTTATTTTCTCGCATATCCTCCCAAACGAAAAAGCCAAGTCCGCCGAAAACAATCAAAAGCATAACCGTAATGAGAATCACAGGGTCGTCATTAACCGTGGTCAGGCTGGAGGATGCAGAGAACATACCCATAAGGTCGAAGCCTGCGTTACAAAAAGCAGAAATACTTGTAAACACGGACATATATATTCCCCTTTTCCATCCTGCAAGCGGAACAAATCGAGCAGACAAAATGACAGCTCCGACAAGCTCACAGCAAGCCGTAAACATTACGGCAGAACGAGAAAGCTTTTTTACATTTCCGATATTTATTGAGCCCACGCTCTCCTTCAGAAGCATTTTTTCCTTTAGTCCCATACGCCTTCGGATAAGGTGGGAAATAATCGAAAGAATTGTAATAAATCCAAGTCCGCCTATTTGAATCAGGCAAATAATAACAATTTGTCCAAACACAGTCCAATTTGAGAATGTATCAAATGGAACAAGTCCTGTAATACAGGTTGCCGAGGTTGCTGTAAACAGAGCGTCTATATAGGATACTCCTCCGGTTTTTGTGCTAATCGGAAGACTCAGCATCACAGAGCCAACCAAAATGAGCAGAGCGAATCCGACAACAACGATTCTGGGATATGTTATTGAAGATTTTGTTTTTTCCTTTTTTTTCATTAAAACAGCGTTCTCCATTTTTTATTCCTAAATAAAAGGACTTTTATATTATAATACAAATAAAAGCAATAATCAATCAAAATAAGGTTAAAAAATTTTTATAAAAACCGACACTTTTTTGTTGCATAAAAGCGAGCATTGTAATATAATACTAACGCATTGTATCCAAGAGAAAAATAGTATTTCTCGGCGGAGTGGACTTTTGTGTTGGTCCATAACGCTTGGAACAGTAGCAGAAAGGAAAATTGAATATGAAATCAAACACAAAAACCGGCAAGGTGGTAGGTATCGGCTTATTCACGGCAATAATTGTAGTATTGCAGCTACTCGGTGCCTTCATCAAATTCGGACCGTTTTCAATTACTCTCGTGCTTGCACCAATTGTTATAGGTGCTGCAATTTACGGCATAGGTGCAGGAGCTTTCTTGGGATTGATATTCGGTGTTACAGTTCTTATTTCAGGCGATGCGGCTGCGTTTTTAGCAATTAACCCTGTCGGAACAGTTGTTGTTGTATTGCTAAAGGGTATTCTCGCAGGACTCGCTGCAGGAGCAATCTACTCACTTATCCAAAAGAAGAGCAAGCTCGCAGGCGTTATTGCGGCAGGTGTCGTATGCCCTATTGTAAACACAGGAATTTTCTTGGCAGGATGCTACATATTCTTCCGGGATTGGCTTGTTGCTGTTTTCGGCACAACAGGATTCGCAACAGTCGTTGCCGGTCTTGTTACAGTGAATTTCGCTATTGAGCTTGGTACAAACCTTGTTCTTTCATCCGTCATAGTACGAATCATCGAGATTGGCAAAAAACAGCTCAAGCAGAAGACAAGCAAGTAAACATTTCATAAAAGACTATCTAAAGATTATCTAAAATTTAGATAGTCTTTTTTATTGTATATTGGATTAAAAAATGGTATAATGATTTCAGTTATACAGGCAGGTAGAATTATGAAAAACGAAAATAACAAAATAAACGACAGTTTAATTATAGGACGAAATGCAGTTTTGGAGCTTCTAAAGAGCGACAAAGAAGTAGAAAATGTACTTATTGCTAAGGGTGAGCGTGAGGGCTCAATAAACAGAATTATCGCTCTTTGCAAGGAAAAGAAAATTGTAATCAAAAATGTTGACAGAAAAAAGCTCGACTTTTTAGCTCCCGGCGGAAATCATCAGGGAGTTGCGGCAAATATTCCGTCACACGAATACAGCACTATTGAGGATATTTTGGCATATGCCGACGAAAAGGGTGAGGCTCCGTTCATCATCCTTTGCGATGAAATCGAGGACAGCCACAACCTCGGTGCTATAATAAGAACGGCTGAGGCATGTGCAGCTCACGGAATTATTATTCCGAAACGCAGAAATGTAGGGCTCAATTACATTGTAGCAAAAACAAGCTGTGGAGCTCTAGAGTATATGAGGGTTGCAAGGGTGACTAACCTTGCATCGACCATTGATGAACTCAAGAAGAAAAACATTTGGGTCTATGCCGCAGATATGGATGGTCAGCGTTGGGACAAAACCGACTTTTCGGGTGGATGCTGTCTCGTAATCGGCAGCGAGGGCAACGGAGTCGGCAGACTAATCAAGGAAAAATGCGACATTACAGTCAAGCTTCCTATGTTGGGCAAGGTCAACAGCCTTAACGCCAGCGTTGCGGCAGGAGTTTTGATGTACGAAATTACAAGACAACGACTGGAGCAACAATAAGAATCGGAGAAAAGATGAGCGAAAAGGATTTATCAATAGATGAAATTATAAAGCGTGCAGAGGAAATCAAGGCACAGGCAGAGCAGCATCTTCTGGAGGCACAAAAAAGTCTTGACGAAATGGCAAAAAACGCAATCGACGAGGTTACTGTCGATACCCAAGCGGTTATGCAAAGAGTTGAGCAATTAAGTGAAGAAGAGGATATAAAAGCTTATACTGCTCCGGAGAAAAAGGCAAATAAGACTCAAACCGTAAGAATTGCCCTGCCAAAGCTCGACAGAACAAAGGCTATTCCCAGCATAAAAAACGCCGTCAGAATAACTGACGAGGAAAATGCAGATGAAAACGACGACGATATGAAAATTGTCGAGGACGAAAGCGATATTTTCGACACTCCGTTGTTTCCAAACGAAAAGACCAAGCCTGTCATCCTAGGCTCCTCCGAAGAAGAGAGCTCGGATGCATTACAGGAAATACCTACGCTGATTTCACACGACAGACTAAATAATTATCTCAACGGCGAGGATGATTCCGAAAGCGATTTTGAAGCAGAAATCGGTATTCAAATGAGCTTCGACGGATTTGATGATAAGTTTGAAGAGGTGCCCTCGATAGATGAAGAGGTTGCAGAAAAGATACTAATTGAGCAACGAAAAGAAAAGGTCAACAAATTTAGATTATTCGGTCCTGACGAAACCGACAAGAAGCTTGGCGACGAGGAATATAAATCATCCGACTACAAAAACGAAAACCAGCAGGGCAACATTCTTTCGGGACTTTTTGCAAAAAAATCCAGGTCGCAGGTGCAATTAATTTGCACGCTTATTACAGGACTACTGATGTTGCTGATGACTGTATTCAAGGACAGCGTTTATCTTCCGATGTTTTTAGCACCGACAAAGGTTTTTCTCACAGTAGGCCTGATTCTGTTGGCTGTCACAATGTGCATAAACTACAATATTTTTGTTCATGCGTTCAATTTCAAAAAGGGTATAAATTGCGACCTGCCTGTTGCATTGCTAAATATACTAATGTTGGCACAAACGATAGGCTTTTTAGTAAGCGATAATTTATGGATTGAAAACGGCAGCTTTCTCGGAATAGTGGGTGCTCTGTCGTTGTTTACTTCGCAACTCGGAAAGCTTCAAATAATAGTAAGAGTTATAGACAACTTTGATTACATCATCAGCGACGGCGACAAATACTGTTTGGAAAATATTGCAAACAAGGTCGACAGCGATATTATCTCAAGAGGCGTATTAGAAGAGGAAAACCCAATAATAAAAACCTCTGTAAAAACCGATTTCCCAACTAACTTTATGGAAATAAGCTGTAAAACCGAGCCAAGCAACAAGCTGGTCAAGGTGCTTTCGCCTATAATGTGGGCATTGAGCACCGCAATTCTGATATTCGTCGGAGCAACAGAAGGCTGGTATACAGGAATAAACACAGCTATGTGTGCTATGGCCGTTTCCACCCCGATAGCAGTATTGTTTTTGATGAACAGCCTGCTCACGGATTTGTCGGAGGAGCTCGAAAAATACAACTCAAGAGTATGCGGCTTTGATGGTGCTAATATGGCAATAAACACAGATGCCATGGTTATGGAGGCTTCGGCTCTATTCGGCAAACAGGGATGCGATTTGCACGGCATTAAGGTTTTTCATAAGGCAAAGGTTGATGATGCAATAATATATGCTGCTGCAGTTATAACACAAACAAAGAGTCCGCTGGCTAATGTATTCGACGATGTTATCATCGGAAAGCAATCCATACTTCCGATGGTTGAAAATGTCGTTTATGAGGACAGCCTCGGAACCTCTGCCTGGGTATACAAACGCAAGGTTTTGATAGGAACCCGAAACCTGCTTATTCATCACGGAGTAGAGGTTCCCAAGGAAAGCTTCGAAAAAAAGCACACAGTAAAGAACCGCAAGGCTCTGTATCTGGCAGTGAACGGAAAGATTATGGCAATGTTCGTAGTTTCATACAGTGCCGACCCCGAACTAAAGCGTGAACTCAAGAAGCTCGAAAAAACAGGAATAACGCTTATTGTAAAAAGCTGTGATCCTTATATCAACGAGGACAGCATAGCCGAGCTCTTCAATCTCCCGAAGGGATTTGTCAGAGTAATGAATTATTCCGCCTCAAGAGTTTTTGAGAAATACTCGGATATGACGGTACACAAATCACCGTCATACATAGTACACGACGGCTCGGCAAAGGGATTCATCGGTGCAATGCGTGGAGCATACAACATCATATCCAGCAAGAAAATTTTATATTTCCTTTCTGCCTTCGGCTCAGCCTTGGGCATTTGTGCAATCGTAATTTTATCGGTTCTTAAGGGTTATTCACAGCTCACCGCTACGGCTTGTGCCGCTTTTCTGAGCATTTGGAATCTATTTGTTTACATCATCACGAAATTACAAAAATTAGGTTTTTAATTTCTTGACGAAATTACGACGGTAATATATAATATAAATGAAATATTTACCATAGGATTTAAACATATGAGTTTTAGAATTATTGCAGACAGCTGCTGCGACCGCACAGCAAAATTAAAAGAAATAGAAAATATCACATTCGTTCCGCTCACATTGTCTATCGACGATTATACTATACTCGATGATGAAAGCTTCGACCAAGAGGATTTTATCGCCAGAACTGTTGCCTCCAGCAGCGTAGCAAAAACTGCCTGCCCTGCTCCGGACGCATTTGCGAGTGCTATGGAATGTGATGAGGATGATATTTATGTCATCACAATAACCGACAAGCTTTCCGGAACATTTAACAGTGCTGTTCAGGGTAAGTCTTTATTTGAGGAAGAAAATAACTCGAAGAATATTCATATTTTCAATTCTCTTGCAACATCGGGAATAGAAAGCCTTGTTGTTGAAAAAATATATGAGCTGGCAAATTCAGGTGCAGATTTCAACGCGGTCGTTGAAAAAGTCGAGGATTTTATAGTAAATCACACAGCACTGTATTTCCATCTCGAAACGCTCGATGTACTGAATCAAAACGGCAGACTTTACGCTATGGCCGCAAGCATTCTCCAAAAAATCAAGCTAAAGCTGATTTGCGAGCGTACGCAGGAGGGCTCGGTTAAGCTTGCAGGACAGGAATTCAGTTCAAACAGAGCACTCATAAAAATGGCAAATATCATAGCAAACGATATGAAGAATGTTGATGCCTCGAAGCAACATATTGTGCTATCTCATGTATGCTGTGAGGATAAGGCTAGATTCGTTGCACAAAGGCTCGAAGGCGTCGGCTTCGGTAAGGTCGAAATCATCAGAGCGAGCGGACTTAATTCCGTTTATGCTGCAAATGGCGGACTAATAGTATCATACACAAAATAATTAAGGTAAGGGCAAGAGATAAAACTCTTGCCCTATTAGCATTATGAGAGAATTAGAATTTTTTATAACCGAAAAGGACAACGGCAAGCCGATTAGGGATTTTCTCAAGGGATTCGGCTTTTCCTCAAGTCTTATCACCGGTCTAAAGCAAAACGAAAACGGCATAAAAAAGAACGGAAAGTTTGCAAAAGCAATCGAAGTTCTTAATACCGGCGACATTTTGAGTATTCGTATAGAAAATAAGGGAAAAAAGCCGACTCCGGTCAAGATGGATATAGAAATACTGTACGAGGATGAGGACATTATTGTTTTCAACAAGCCGTACGGAATCCCTGTTCACGAAAGCAGAAATCATCAAGGCGATACTCTTTCGAATTTTTTTGCATATCATATAAATGAGGACACCGCGTTTAGAGCTGTATTTAGACTGGACAGAGATACAAGCGGTGCTGTTTTAGTAGCTAAAAACGAGCTTGCCGCCTCAAAGCTTGCAGGAAAAATAAAAAAGGATTACTATGCAATAATACAGGGTAAAATGAGCGGTAACGGAGAAATCGACGAGCCAATAGCAAGATGTTCAGACAGTATTATCAAGCGAAAGGTTTCAAATGACGGAGAAAGAGCAATTACGCAGTATTTCACAATCTCTTCAACAGAAAAGGCAAGTCTTATAAAATTCAATCTCTTAACCGGCAGAACACACCAAATTCGCGTACATATGGAGCACGCAGGTCATCCACTGCTCGGCGATGAACTGTATTCAGGAAGCACAGAATACATATCACGACAGGCACTTCATTGCCGCGACATATATTTTTTACATCCTATTACAAATGAGAAAATGCATATATTCTGCGATTACAGCGAGGATATTAAAGAGGTGATTAAGTGCCTGCATTTATAACGCACTATCTTTTTTCTAAAGAATGTAAGCAACTAATAAATGACCTTGCGGATTTCAAGGTTGACGACGACATCGTTGCACTAGGTTCACAGGGGCCCGACATTTTCTTCTTCACAAATCCCTTCAGCATAAAGCCCATGAGAAAAATAGGCTCGGCATTACACAGGGCAAAGCCCGAGGATATTTTCAATGCTCTGGCATCATATATCAGACAAACGAACAACAGTATAGCAAAATCATATGCATACGGATTTATTCTGCATTATGCACTCGACAGAAAATGCCATCCCTTTATTTATGCATTCGAAAAGAAAATCACATCCCAAAACAAATTTATTCATCACTCATCGGCTCACAACAGAATCGAAATGGGACTCGACGGATATATGCTGTACAAAAAATGCGGTACAGAATGTACAAGAGATTTTTGCACCGACACGCTTTTTGAACTGGATGAAAAAAATTTAGCAGAGGTTGGAAAAACGGTTTCCTATTTAGTAAACAGAATTACGGCATATAAATTAACTCCAAAAAAAGCAATTTCGGCAATAAGAAGCACACGAAGAATGCAAAAATTACTACGAGACAGAACAGGAATTTTAACCGTGCTATGCAAAATTATCGAATGTATGCTAGGCCCTATTATAAAATACTTCAAATTTTCTTCGATGATTAGAACAAATTGCTGGAAAAAGGGTATAAAATATGCTAATATAAACAACGAGGAATGGATTTCCCCATATGATACAGAATACAAAAGCACAAAATCCTTCGAGCAGCTATTCGAGCTTGCCACAAAGGATGCAGAAGGTCTACTTTTTGGATTTATGCAAATAATCCAGGGAAAATCAGACGGCAAGGAAATCACAAATAACATTTCGTTCTTAACGGGAAAAGAGGTCTATTAATGAAAACATCACCTTTAGCATCAGCTGACAAAAATATTCTTAAGCCGGGTATCTACATCAGCTCAATAAACGAGGATATTACGACTTATGACATCCGAATGAAGGAGCCTAACAGAGAGCCTGTTCTAACGAACTCCGCACTCCATACACTCGAGCATATCATAAACGAATATCTTTCGAAAACAGAATTTGCAGACAATATTATTTTCTTTGGCCCGATGGCTTCGAGGACAGGATTTTTCCTCATCACCAGAAGCCTCAGCGATAAATATACGGTTGAACTCATTAAATCAGCATTCAAGCACGCCGAGGATTTTTGGGGCAGAATTCCAAACGCTTCGGTAAATGCGTGCTCAAACTGTCTTGAACACAATCTTCCCCAGGCAAAGGAGGAAGCAAAGCATTATTCGAGCATTATCGCAAATCTCACAAAAAGCGATTTAGAATACCCTGTTGAAACAGAAGAGGAATAGTTAATACTATTGACGAACTCAATTTCTTGTGATAGTATAAGCAATATTACAAATGATAATTACAGCAAACTGAAAGGATATTAAACTATGGAAATCACAAAACAGACTACTATGGGCGAAATGATTGAATTTGACAGAGGAATTGCTGTCGTACTTATGGAATGCGGAATGCATTGTGTAGGCTGTCCTGCAAGCATTGGCGAGTCATTAGAAGAAGCTTGTATGGTACACGGCTTGGATGCCGACGATGTTTTGGCAAAAATCAACGATTATCTCGCAAGCAAATAATGAAAAATCAAATTAAGCTTAACTTATTTCTTGCAGGGTTTTGGGCTATTGTTTTTTCGATAATCGCAATTTTCACTCTATCTTCAACAAAGACCTCACCTATTGATACCGGTCCTACAACCGTAGGGAAGCCTCAAATTACACAGGGAGAGATAGATGCTCCTAGTAAAGCTGCCGATTACACTGAAGCAGAAAAAATCAAGGGCGGATATTGGGTTTTGGAAATGAAGGACGGCTCTTCATATGCATTTTTATTCAGTGAAAACAGCAGAGTCGATATTTATTATTCCGATAATAATGAAAAAGCAGAGGGTTACAGCATCTACGAAGCAACTAATAATAAGGTTATACTAAAACACCTTTCTGATG
>CAMFPZ010000003.1 GCA_945979635.1 uncultured Eubacterium sp. | reverse complement strand
TCGGTTAACAGCCGAGTGCTCTACCGACTGAGCTAAGGAGGAATGTCTTTCTTTTCAATTGCTTATACATAATAGCAAAGAACAATTAAAATGTCAAGACTTTTTTGAAGAAAAATGGAATTATTTTTTGATTTCTTTTACTTTTGATTATTGCTTTGGGATGGTGACGGATATTGATGTGCCCTGTCCTATGGTGCTTTGGGTAGAGATTGCTGCGTTATGCAGTCGAGCAGCGTGCTTAACAATGGAAAGTCCGAGTCCGGTGCCGCCGATTTCCTTTGAACGACTCTTGTCTACGCAATAAAATCGTTCGAAAATACGATCCAAATGCTCTTCAGGTATTCCGATACCTGTATCGCTTACGGTTATGGTTGCTGTTTCGCCGTCATCCTTAATTTTTATATCAACGCTTCCGTTTTTGTGATTATACTTTATTGCGTTATCGGTTAAATTATAAATTATCTGTGAAATCAGGCTCGCAACCCCCTCAATTTCGACATCATCGCCTGCAACATTAAGAGTGATTTCTTTCTGCTTTGCCTGTGCAGACAGGGACGAGGCTGTTTCGGTTGCAATACCAAGCAGGCTTATACGCTCCTTTTTCATATCCTGCAAGCCTTCGTCAAGATGAGAAAGATTAATTATATCCTCAATAAGCGAAATCATACGCTGTGCCTGGGAATGAATCTTGCCTGCAAATTCGGGAACATCCTTCTCGGAAACCATATTGTTTTCCATTAACTCGGCACATCCTAAAATTGTATGCAGCGGTGTTTTCAGCTCGTGTGAAACATTCGCCGTAAACTCGCGTCTTTGTTGCTCCGCTTTTTCCTTTTCGGTTACATTCAAAAGCAGAAGAACCGTACCGGATACCTTTGAACCGGAAATAATCGGGCTTGCATTAAGCTGATATTTTTCACCGTCGAGCTCTATTATTTTTTCGCAATATTTGCCCTTACTTGATTTCAAAAGAAGCTCCTGAAGCTCGAAGGAATTATTCACGGAGAGTATGAATTTTCCAATACAAAACGGATTTGTATTGAATATTTTTTGTGCCGACGGGTTTATTGAAAGAATTTCACATTCGCTATTGAGTAGGATTATACCCTCCGCCATTCCCTGTGTTACGGCATCAAATTCCTTTTGCTTTTGCTTGAGCTCATCGTGCTGAAGCTTGATTTGGCGTTGCTGTGAGCTAATCCTATGCAAAATCGGAGAAAGCTCCTCGTATTCCTTGTTATTCAGCGGTTCGTCTAAGTTCAGATTATTCAACGGCTTAACAATTTTGTTAGAAAGGCGATATGCCAAAATCAGCGACAAAACAAGTGCCACAACAAACATAATCAGTATCGGCTGAAGCATACTCAAAAGCAGAGTGATTATTGTATTTTGTGCAACAGAAAGACGAAGAATTGTTCCGTCGTCCATCCTTTTTGCACAGTAAAGCGAGCGTTTGAGCAAGGTCGAGGAATATCTTATGCTTTCGCCTGTGCCATTAAGCAGAGCCTGCTTAACCTCCTCTCGCTGAAGATGGTTTTCCATTTCAACCGAGTTTCCCTCTGTGTCGTAAAGCACCGTACCATCAGTGTCTATCCATGTTATGCGAAGTCGGTCGTCTGTATTCAGCTCGTCGAAATATGCCGCACCCTCGTTTGCAACACCCTGTGCGGCAAGCGTGGCTTGGGTTTGTAATTGACTTTGCTGAACGCCTGTGAAATAGTTGTACAAGGCACCCATAAACAATATCGCCGAAGCAGCAAAAACACTTATTGCAACTATGTAAATGCTGCGAAAGATTTTTTTTGTCATAGCGATTTCTCCATTCTGTAACCAACACCGCGGACAGTTTTAATATAGTCGGCACAATCGCCCAGCTTCATTCGAAGAGTGCCGATATGAACATCGACAGTTCGAGTTTCGCCGTAATAATCAGTTCCCCAAACAGCCCGAAGCAATTCATCTCGGCTGAAAACCCTACCTTGATTTTCCATAAACACCTTAAGCAGGTCATATTCCTTTAGGGTGAGCTCAAGCCTTTCTCCACCGATATAGACATTATGCTCATCCATATTGAGCACTAGGTCACCGACTATATAGCTATTCGAGATGCCTTTAGAGCTTCTTCGAAGGACGGCTCTTACTCTGGACACCATTTCGAGCATTCCGAACGGCTTTGCAAGATAATCATCTGCCCCGAGATCAAGACCTATAACCTTATCATATTCCGTACCCTTTGCAGTTGCCATAATAATCGGAATATCGGCAGTCGTTTGGTTTGAGCGAAGGCTTTTAAGGATAGAAATACCATCCTCGTCAGGAAGCATTATATCGAGCATAATAAGCTCAGGCTTTGTTGTGCGAAGCTCGTTATATAAGCTCTCGGCATCGGCACATCCAACTGCCTCAAATCCCGATGTATTTAGTGCGTATATCATCAAATCGCGAATTGCATCGTCATCCTCAACACAAAAAATCATAGCTAACTCCAAAATAAGAAAGGTTTTGTGGTTTTATACTGATTTCATTATACAACAAAATTATAAAAATAGTAGTCGTTTTTATGTAAAATTCTTGTAAAATCGCACCGCCAAGGGTGGTGGTGCGATTAGTGGAGGCTATATACAGAATTTGTGGTTGCCGATAACCTTAATTACTGTTCGAGAGTGCATAAACGCATCGCTGGTTTTTGAGGCGTTAAAATAGTAGATGGCACCGCCGGAAGGGTCCCAACCGTTCAGTGCATCTCGTGCCGCACGCTTTGAGGATTCTGCAACAGGCTGATACCAATTCGAATCATTCACGCACGAAAACGCACCCTTTTGATAGACTACGCCCGAAAGCGAGTCGGGAAAGGAGGGATGAGCAACTCTGTTCAGGATAACAGCACCAACTGCAACCTGGCCCTCGTAGCTTTCGCCTCTGGCTTCGGCGGAAATAACCTTTGCCAGCAGCTCGACATCCGCGTTGCTGTACGAGCCGCCGCCTGCTCCGCCGGTACCTCCCGAGCCGCCCAGACCGAGATAGAGCAATGTCGTTTTGCCGCATATTCCGTCGGCGGTTATTCCGCAGTTTCGCTGAAATGCTGTTACGGCATTCTTTGTTTTTGTGCCATAAATACCGTCTACCGAGCCATTATAGTAGCCGAGCGATTTTAACTTTCCCTGAATTTTCCTTACCTCGCTTCCGCTTGAACCGAGTCGGGATAAAGCAAAAACGCTTTCCTCCCTTAAAAAATTATCGTAAACACAGCGACTTGCCACGGCAATTCCGACAATAACCGTGATTGCAAGAAAAATACTTAGTATACTATGTTTTAGCCTTTTAGACATAATCCCTCTCCTTTTCATTACTTATCTGGACAAAGCCCAATTCAAAATCATAATAACCGACACGCCCGACATTAGCGAAAGAATAGTTGTGCATACGGCAGAAATAATTTGCTTTTTTGTGTACTTTGCTTTCGGTGGTTTAACGGCAGTCGAGACGGAAATTTTTTCTGCCTCAGTGCGAAGCTTATGCTCATCAACATCGGCAGAGGATGAGCGAACGAAGAATATGATTTTTTCAAAATACGGCGATTCGGTATTTGTGATTTCCAAGATTTGTTTATTGACTCCTTTTAGCATTACAATATTCCTTTCTTGTATAGTTTTTTGGGGGTTGTAATTATACAAATAGTGTTTGAAAAATTAGCAAATTTTATTCAGGAACGGAAAAAATGATTTTGGTTAAAATGAGCATAAAAAAATGCTTGACAAGGGGATAAGCTATAACGATGTGTAATATACAGTATATGCAATAATTGTGGAAAACTCGGTGGAAAATGTGCAAAACTCGCCCAAAAAAGGCTATAATATGGGCATTTTGGGGTGTTGAAAACCCAAAACGGTATTAAGTTTCAACATTTTACACACAGTTTTCAACAATTACATCTTTTGTAATAATTTGTGAATTATCACTAAATCGTAGAAAAAATTTGTACATTTTTTCGCCTTTTTTATGTTTTTCTCAAAACTGCCGAAACACGCGGAAAATAGCGATTTTTGAAAAATAAATCAAATTTTTTAGGTATTACGATTTGTAAAATTTACAAGGCTCGATTTTTTACTTTATCTTTCGAGAAAAAAATGATATAATCTACTTGACAAATTTCTTTGGAGTACATGGAGTACATAATGAAGGTTAGCAGAACAAAAAACGATATTATAGTAAGCGGTGTAAAATGTCTTGATTTGGATTTGACGCTCGACTGCGGTCAGGCTTTTAGATGGATTAGACAGAATGACGGCTCATATTGTGGAGTTGCCGGCAGGAATTTTTTGCACATAATCAAAAAAGAAAACGATTTGATTTTCGAAAACACAAGCGATGATGCATTCTATGGCTTTTGGGTGCACTATTTCGATTTAGAAAAGGATTACGACAAAATTTGCAAGGAGCTGAAAAAGGACAAGCTCCTATCCTCGACAATCGACGAATACTACGGAATTCGCATACTGAATCAGGATAGCTGGGAGGCGTTATGCTCTTTCGTTATCAGCCAGCAGAATAATATCAAAAGAATAAAGCTGATAATTTCACGCCTTTGCGAAAAATACGGAGACGAGCTTTGTGAAGGGTATTATTCATTTCCGAGTGCACAAAGACTTGCTCAACTGACAGTCGAGGATTTTGAGGCATTAGGTACGGGCTATCGTGCAAAATATTTGCAACGGCTTGCAAAGGCAGTTGCATCCGACGAAATTAATTTGGAAAAAATAAAAACCCTACCCTTGGAGCAAGCGAAAAAGGAGCTTTTGAAAATATACGGAGTCGGCACAAAGGTTGCCGATTGCGTATTACTTTTCGGAATGGAGTTTTATTCGTGCTGTCCGCTCGATGTTTGGATGAAAAGGGTTATGGAATACTATCCCGACGGATTTCCGAAATGCTTTGAGGGAATTGAGGGCATCGCCCAGCAGTATCTCTTCCATTGGGCAAGAAATAATTTATAATCAGCGAGGTCAAAATGCAAAAATTATTTGTTGAAAAAATAAGCGGCGATACAGTTCTTCTGGAGGGTGAATCCGCGAGGCATATCGGAAGGTCACTTCGAATGAGGGTTGGAGATATGCTTATGGTGACCGACGGCTCCGGTCGCGATTACGGATGCCAAATCAGCGAGATGACAAATAAAACCGTGACTCTGAAAATATGCTATGAACAGGCTAACGAAAGCGAACCGACCTGCAAGGTCAGGATTTTTCAAGGTGTGCCTAAAAGCGGAAAAATGGAGGATATTGTCCAAAAATGCGTCGAGCTGGGCGTATGCGAAATTGTTCCCACACTGACGAAGCGTTGCGTATCAAAGCCCGATGAAAAGTCATCAGAAAAGAAAATTGCCCGCTACCAAAAGATTGCTCTCGAAGCAGCACAGCAAAGCGGCAGAGGTATTTTGCCGAAAATTTCGCCAATGCAAAGTCTCACTCAAGCCGTGAAGCAGGACGACAGCGAGGTCAAAATCGTATTTTACGAGGGAGGCGGCAGAAGCATAAAGGAGATTGTTACTCCTCAAACAGAAAGCGTTTCAATCTATATAGGTCCGGAAGGCGGATTCGAGGAAAGTGAGGTCGAGCAAATCGAGGCTTCGGGCGGAATTCGAGCAACCCTCGGAAAAAGAATTCTCCGCACCCAAACCGCACCCGTTGCCGGACTAACGGCCATTATGCTCCTCACGGGAAACCTCGAATAGCAAAAATCAGCCACACCTTCGAAAAGCACAGAAGCCTATCTTCCTTGTATTGAAAAAAGGGGGATTGACATTTTGCAGAATTGGTATTATTATAATTTTACAAAATATTTCAGGGCGAGGTGAAATTCCTCACCGGTGGTAAAGTCCACGACCCGTCAAATGACGGCTGACTCGGTGAAATTCCGAGACCGACGGTTAAAGTCCGGATGAGAGAAATACATACTTATTTTGCACATCTATGTGCAGGATGATGACTGTTTCGCCCTGGTATCGCGTGATACCGGGGCTTCTCTTTTGCCCAAAAGGAGGAAATTATGTCAAACCAAACAAACCAAAAAACAAACAAGCCAAAGAAAACCCGCCTCATCGCAGGCTGCGGAATGCTCATAGCTGTTGCCGTTGTGCTTCAGTATATCGAGATTTCAATACCGATAATTCCAAGCTTCATCAAGCTCGATTTTTCGGATTTGCCGGAGCTTATCGGTGCATTCGCCTACGGTCCTGTTGCAGGAATTATTATTGCACTTACGAAGAATCTCATTCATATGGCAGTAAGCCAAAGCGGATTTGTCGGAGAGCTTTCTAATTTTCTTCTCGGTGCCGTTTTTGCAGGAGTTGCGGGTCTTATTTACAAGCACAATAAGACGAAGAAAAACGCACTCATCGCAGGCGTTATCGCCTCAATCGCTATGGCGGTCGTTAGCCTTCCGAGCAACTATTTCCTAATTTATCCTTTATACTATTCTGTTTTGGGATTCCCTGAGGAGGCAGTATTCGGAATGTACAAGGCACTCCTTCCGAGCGTAAAGAATATGGTAGAATGTCTGCTTATTTTCAATGTTCCGTTCACCTTCGTCAAGGGTTTAATCAGCGTGGCAATTACGATGCTCGTTTATCAGCCGCTCCGTCCCGTGCTCAAAGGTAAAAAATAACTAAAAATTCAAATTGCCTATTGAAAAGTTCCTCTCCATACTTTATAATAGGTAAGTACAGACGGGTGTTTTGTACACCTGTCTTTTTTATTTTGAGCGAGGGTGATGAATTTATGTATAAGATTGGCTTTGATAACGATAAATATTTGTCGATGCAATCCAGCAGAATCAAGGAAAGAATTTCCGAGTTCGGCGGAAAGCTTTATTTGGAATTCGGCGGAAAGCTTTTTGATGACTACCACGCAAGCAGAGTTCTTCCGGGATTTTTGCCTGACAGCAAGCTTCAAATGCTGCTTCAGCTCAAGGATGAAGCAGAAATAGTTTTGGTCATCAGTGCGGAGGATATCGAAAAAAATAAGGTTCGTGGCGATTTGGGAATTACATACGATATTGATGTTTTCCGTCTCATCAACGCATTCGAAAGCAAGGGGCTTTATGTCGGTTCGGTTTGTCTTACGAAATACACCGCCACTCCAAAGGTTACGGCGTTTGAGGAAAAGCTTTCGGAGGCAGGAATAAAGGCATACCACCACTATCTCATCGACGGCTATCCAAATAATATTTCGAGAATTGTTTCCGACGAGGGCTACGGCAAGAACGATTATATCGAAACCGCTCGCCGACTTGTTATCATAACCGCACCGGGACCGGGCAGCGGAAAGATGGCGACCTGTCTTTCGCAGCTTTATCACGAAAACAAGCGTGGAATAAAGGCCGGCTATGCAAAATTCGAAACCTTCCCTATTTGGAATTTACCGCTTAATCACGCTGTAAATATCGCATATGAAGCGGCTACTGCCGACCTAAATGATGTCAATATGATAGACCCGTGGCATCTCGATGCCTACGGAGAAACAACAGTAAACTACAACCGCGATGTCGAAATTTTCCCTGTACTAAAAGCCACCTTCGACAAAATTTACGGAGAATGTCCGTATAAGTCACCGACAGATATGGGCGTAAATATGGCAGGCAACTGTATTTTTGACAACGAAGCGGTCGAAAGTGCGTCAAAGGACGAAATCATTCGTCGCTATTTCAACGCAAAGATTAACAAAAAGCGTGGTGCGAAAAATGACGACGAAATATACAAGCTTGAGCTTCTTTTGAACAATGCAGGCATTACATCCGAGGATAGAAAATGCGTTGAGCGTGCCGAGGCTCTTGCAAGACAGACAGGTGCTCCTGCTGCTGCTATTGAGCTTGCAGACGGCAGACTTATTACAGGAAAAACCTCGGCAATTATGGGATGTGCAAGTGCATTATTGCTAAACTCGCTCAAGGCTCTTGCCGATATTGAGGATATTACGCTCATTGATCCGGAGGTTATTCGTCCGATTGAAGCACTCAAGACCGAGCATCTCGGAGCAAAGAATCCACAGCTCCACATAAACGAAATCCTAATTGCACTTTCCATTTCGGCTGTCACCGACGAAAATGCAAAAAGAGCTCTTGCCCAGCTCAACAATCTCAAAAACAGCGAAATGCATTGCTCGGTTATGCTTTCGTCTGTTGACGAAAAGGTAATAAAGCAGCTTGGAATTCGATTGAGCTGTAACGACAAATAAATCGAGGAGCAAAATATGAATTGGGAATTCAGACTACCCGTTAAGCTTGAGTTCGGAACGGGAAAGCGTAGATGCATTAATGAATATATCGAAGAGATAGGTGGAAAAAGAGGCGTTTTGGTTTGCTCTCGTTCCTTTGCAAAAAACGGTCTGGCAGATGAATTCGTCGAGTACGCAAAGGGAGCTCTTGTCGCTGTATTTTCCGATATTCGACCTAATCCGACAACCGATAATGTAAACAACTGTGTTGAGCTTATGCGAAGCGTTAAGGCTGATTTTGCCGTTGCACTCGGCGGGGGCTCACCTATGGACTGCTGTAAGGCGTCTTGTGCTATAGCAAGAGGAAGCGACAGAATCGAAGCCTATCACACTATGGGTAAGCCGATTTCGGCTGACGAGGCTATTCCTATGATTGCGGTTGCAACGACATCGGGCACAGCAAGCGAGGTTACTAACATTTCGGTATTAACGGATTTGAAAAAGAACCTTAAGCAACCGATGAACGATAATGCAATGTATCCAAAAATTGCCGTTATAGATCCGGAGCTGACTCTTTCTGTTCCGAAAAGCATAACTGCTTCGACGGGCTTGGATGTTCTTTCTCACGCAGTTGAAAGCTATTGGTCAACTCTTAATCAGCCTATTTGCTCCGCTTGCTCTGTTTATGCCGCAAGGCTCGTTTTTAATTGGCTGGAAAAGGCATATAATGAGCCCGACAATCTGTACGCACGCGAAAAAATGGCAGAGGCTTCTATCATTGCCGGAGTAGCGTTCAGCCATCCGAGAACAACAGGCTCACACGCCTGCTCATTTCCGCTTACCAATATTTACGGCGTGCCCCATGGCGAGGCCTGTGCCTTTACCTTGGATTATTTCATTAGATTTAATTCAAAGAACGCCGACGACGACGGTCGACTAATGCAATTTGCGAAGGATTGCGGCTTCGATTGTCCTGAGGCTATGGCAGACAAAATCAGCGAAATGAAAAAGCGAATGGGTATGAAATCCCGTTTATCCGAAATAGGATGTACAACCGATGAGCAATTAAGAGAACTCACTGAAAAAAGTATGTCGATGCTTATGAAGCGAAATCCCATTGAGCTTACGCAGGATGATATTTATGAAATGTATTGCAAGCTCAAATAAATGTTGATTATTTTTACTCGGGATAGTATAATATATCGGTAAACCTTGGAGGAGGTAAGGAATATGATAAAGATTAGTGATTCAATCAAATATGTTGGCGTAAACGATTATGATATTGACCTTTTTGAGGGACAGTATATCCTCGAAAACGGTATGGCGTATAACGCTTATGTAATTATTGACGAAAAGACTGTTCTGCTTGATACAGTCGACAAAATCGCCATTGACAGATGGATAAAGAATGTTGACGAGATGCTCGGCGACAAGGCTCCCGATTATCTCATCGTGCAACATCTGGAGCCGGACCACAGCTTCGGTATTCAGACAATTTGTGACAAATATCCCGAAATGAAGCTGGTTATGACGGCAAATGCAAAGAGAATGCTGCCTCAATTCTGTGATGTAGACCTCGAAAGAGTTATTACAGTAGCCGAAGGCGATACTCTCGAACTCGGTTCACATACTCTCAATTTCGTTATGGCTCCGATGGTTCATTGGCCGGAGGTTATGGTTTCGTACGAAAGCAGCGAAAAGGTTCTCTTCTCTGCCGACGCATTTGGCAAATTCGGCACAACCGACGCTGATGAGGGCTGGAGCTGTGAGGCTAGAAGATACTATTTCAACATCGTCGGAAAATTCGGCAAGCAGGTTCAGGCCTTGCTCAAGAAGGCCTCGGGTTTAGAAATTAATACTATTTGTCCGCTCCACGGACCCATTCTTACCGAAACAATTCCCGATGTTTTAAAGCTTTATAATACTTGGTCGGCATACGAACCGGAGGACAAGGGCGTATTTATTGCCTGTGCTTCTATCCACGGAAACACATTTGCTGCAGCAGAAAAAATGAAGGAAATTCTCGAAGCAAAGGGATGTCCGAGAGTTGTTCTCGCCGATCTCACACGCGACGATATTGCCGAGTGTGTTGAGGACGGCTTCCGCCACAGCGTGCTTCTCTGTATGGCATCGTCATATGACGCAGGCGTTTTCACTCCGATGGATGATTATCTCAATCATCTTGAGCATAAGGGCTTTCAAAACAGAGCAGTTGCTCTTATCGAAAACTCCTCGTGGTCGCCAAGTGCAATTCGAGCAATGAAGGCTCATTTCGAAAGGATGCATAATATCAACCTCCTTGAAAGCACGGTTTCTATCAAAACTCGTATGACCGAAGAAAATGTTGCTCAAATGGAGGCTCTTGCCGACGAAATTATCGCAAGCATCTAGTATTAGCTCTATGAAAAAATAATGCAACAGAGATGTTCTCCGTTGCATTATTTATTTATGGCGATATGCCAAACGGCTTTTGGGAGGTATAATAATGAAAAATTTAGGCTACTATAATGGAAAATATGATGAAATAGAGAATATGCAAATTCCTATGCTGGATAGAGCTTGTTGGTTCGGCGACGGAATTTATGACGCAACCTATTCGCATAATCACAGGATATTCGACCTAGATGCACATATTGACCGCTTTTTCAACAGTGCCAAAATCCTTGATATCGAAATGCCGATAGAAAAAAAGGAGCTGAAGCAACTTTTGGCGGAGCTTGTGCTGAAGGTCGACGACGGCGACCAATTCGTTTATATGCAGGTAACAAGAGGTTCGGGACTTCGCGAGCACGATTATTCCCACGGCGAGCAAAGCAGAGCTAATCTTTGGATAACTCTTACTCCGTCGCCTGTTTCCGACACATATAAGAGCATTGATACAATAACCTACGAGGACAAGAGATTTTTGTACTGCAACTGCAAAACACTGAATCTTATTCCGTCCTGTCTCGCTAATACGGCAGCTCACAGGGCAGGATGTCAGGAGGCAATTTTCGTTCGCGACGGAATAGTGACGGAATGTGCCCATTCGAATGTTTCAATATTCAAGGACGGCGTTGTAATCACCCATCCGCTTGACGATAAGATTCTTCCGGGTACGGCTCGAATTCGACTTCTCAACTTTGCAAAACAACTCGGCTACGCAGTTGAAGAGCGAGAATATTCACTCGATGAGCTTATGAACGCCGACGAGGTTGTTGTCCATTCAACCGGTTCATTTTGTATTCCCGTTAGAAAGGTAGACGGCAAGCCGGTTGGCTCAAAGGCTCCCGTAATGCTCAAGACAATTCAAGACGCACTGGTTGCCGACTTCGAAAAGCAGTGCGGAAAATAATATTTGCAATAATCAAAAATGAGCGACTGATTTCGGTCGCTCATTTTTTATTTATTTCTTATTAAATCAGTCGTTGTCTTGAGGGGCGGTAGTTGTTTCCTTTTCGCCGTAAACCTGAAGCAATACCTCCTCACCGACTGCTAATACAGAGCCGGGCTCGGGAGCAATTCCCGTAAGAGCCTTAACATTTCCGGGAGTGTAGTTGCCGTCATTATAGACCTCAACAGTTCTAACCTTGAAGCCTAACTCCTCCAGCTTCTTCTTTGCCTCATCGAGAGACAAGCCGCCTACATTCGGTACGGTTTCGGATTGAACGCCCTTCGATACCGTGAGAACAATGTCGGAGCCCTTCGGAATCTTTGTTCCGGCTTCGATGCTCTGCTTGAAGATTATTCCTTCCTCTGTATCGGCTGAATATTCACCCTGGAACGAAATTTTGAATTGGTCGTTCCAGGCACCGTTATTTTGAACTTCGCTTTGGGTTAAGCCGTTGTTCACGAAATTAGGAACCTCAAAGGTTTCGAGTGCCGCCGATGTATTCTCAACAGGGGTGTTGTCTGTTTTTAAAGCTCGAACAACATATACTGTTGCTCCGATTGCAATAACAACAAGAACGGCAAGCACAATCGCGATAATTCGCTTTTTCTTTTCGCCTTTGTTGCTTTCGTCATAATCGGGATAACCGCCCTTTGCTCCCTCTTGATAAATATCCTCCTGCGGAATGGTTTTCGCCTGAACGGCAGGAGCGGCGTCGAGCAGTTCTCGGAAAATGGCGATATTCTTTACTCTTTTTTCGGGATAAACCTGGAGTCCGCTGACGAGAGCCTTTATAACATGAATAGGAATATTTTCGGCGATTGTGTTTGGAATCATCAGCTTATCGTTTGCTTCTCTCGAAACCGCCGACGGAGGATTTGTGCCGACCAATGCTCTGTAAATACAAGCCGCAAAGCTATATATATCCGTTGCCGCACAAATTTTATGGCTATTATCATATTGCTCGAGAGCTGTATATCCCTCGTTTTCGGTAAACTCAAGAACGCTGGCCGAGTCGCACGCCTGTGTGATAGGAAACGGTGCCAATCGAACCTTTCCGTCGCGGCATAGCAAAAGATTATCCGGCGAAACAGAGCCGTGGACAATTCCGTTTGAATGAAGAGCCTCGAGCGTTGTCAAAACCGGCATAAGCATAACTCTAATATTTTCCCAAGGAATATAGCCTGCCTCGTTTCGCAAAAGATAGTCGCGAAGCGAAATGCAATCCATATCCTCGATTACGGCATAAACTGTTGAGTTAGCCTCAAAAACATCGTATACGGGAGTAACGGCAGAAAGCGAATGCATTTTTTCAAGATTTGTCCAAAGTCTATAGAATGCCTGCTTAAGCTTTTCAAATTCTCCAACATATCTTTGGCGGATATGAAGCTCAAGATTACCCTCCAGTCTGTTTGCCAAGCCCTTTGGATATAGCTCACGAATAAGAACAAGTCTATCAAGCTGACCATCGTATCCGAGATATGTCACAGCATCACTCTCGTGCTTCTGGACAGTGCCGATAATATATTTATCCTCAAGTATTGTCTTTTTTGGGAGATACATTGTGTCATTGTCGAGGTCATTGTCGTAGCCACAATATCCACAAACCGAGCCCTCTGTAAGCTCGCCCCAGCAATTAACACACAGATTATCCAGTTCTCTCATAGATTTTCACTCCATAATGATATTATGTTAATTTTAATAATACCAACTATTCCGATTAATGTCAACATAATAAGGGTATCGAATTATGAATTTCCAAACCGCAAAGCAGAAAAAAGAACCGAGGCACGCTCCGATGATGTTATGCGTACCTCGATTCTGAATTAGCAAGCTATCTCTTTTTTGCCAGGTCGGCAGAAATTTGTGCCTTCTTTTCGCCGACAATGTCGTACTTGAGCATTGGGAAAACCGAAAGCAGTGCGAGTATACCCGGTAGGGCTGTATATGCAAAGAAAATTATATTCTTCGTGCCGAGAGTGAATTCACCTGTTGCGAGTCCGTCATAGTAGCCGCTCATTTGAACGAATACAAGTCCGACAGCGGTTCCGAGTGCGAGACAAACCTTGATTGTAAGAGTGAGGATGGAATAGCAGGTGCCCTCCATTCTCTTTCCTGTTTTGTGCTCATAATAGTCAACACAGTCTGCGGTCATAATCATAGGCATAAGCGTTACTGCACCAAACTGAAGACCGATGAGGAAAAGACTTGCGTAGAAAAGAACGGTAAGAGCAACGCTCTGAGGACTCTTGAACCAAAAATATCCAATAACAAAGCTAAAGACAGAAGCCGCAAATCCATAAACGGAAAGCAAGATATATGCCTTGCGTTCATCAAGCTTCTTGATTAATACAGGACAAAGTGCCATACTAATCATCGAGCCTACTGCAGTAACTATACCAAGAACGGCAACAAGGTTTTGGCTTCCTAAAATAACGGTTGCCGCCTGAACCTGAATACCCATTGCCATCTGACGACCAAAGCCGAGAAAATACGAAAGAATAACCAACATAAACGGCTTATTATTCTTCAGTGCAAATAGCATATCTCCGGCTGTTGTTTTTTCATTATTGCTAACTGTTACGCGTTCCTTATTTATAATTGGAATAAGTGCAAAAAGAACACATCCCAGTATTGCTGTTAAAATCGCAGTTCCGAGATATTCGCCCGCAATCATAGGAGTGTCCGTTTCACCGCTCTTTACGAAAACCCTTGAACCGTTTGGAATGATTAGACAAACGATAGGTACTATAACAACACAGGCACTAAATCCAACCTGCTTAAAGGTATTTGAAATAGAAACCACATTTGTTCTTTCCGTTGGGTTTGGTGTGAGAGCCGAGGCAATACCCTGCGAGGGCACATCACCCATTGTCATCGCAATGCTCCAAATGAAATATGTAGCGAAAATCCAAATATATGCGGCCGTCTTGTTTTCCTTGAACGGAATGTCGATGAAAACCATAGCCGTAAAAATTAAAAGCGGCACGATGGAATAGATAATCATAGATTTGAATTTTCCTATCTTACTCCTTGAGCGGTCAACCAAATTGCCTACAATCGGGTCTGCAACGGCAGAAGCAATTTTAGCTATTAAAATCAAAATTGCCACAATACTGACATTTACTCCCAGAATTGAGCCATCAAATTCTGCCTGATAGCTGTTGAGCAGTCCGACAATCGCCTGAAAGCCAAAAAGACCCAGCGAATATGCCGCAATTTCCTTGAAGCTAAGATACTTTTGCTTTGTAATGTCCTCTTTCATAGTTTACTCCTTATTGTTTTATAAAAAATAAGAGCAGACTGAAAAATCAGCCTGCCCGAAATTCCACAATAAAACGACTAGTCACCGAAAACCTCGTCGAATATATCGACCTTTGCCGCCTTCATTATCGCACTATACAGCTTTGAGCCGCCCACCGGCAAAAGTCGGTTGCAAACGCTCATTGCGTGTGCGTCCATTCCGCGAACCTGCATCGGTAATTTATGCTCTATTCCGAACATAATCATTTTTACCATCTTATCGCAATCGGTCGAAATCATATCAATAATTTTTGAGCCTCTACCCTTGCCTACATCGCCCTGTCCGGAAAAAATATCTGTCTTTGTAAAGCCCGGACAAACAAGGCCTACATAGATTTTTCCTGCAAATTCGATTCTCAAGGCTTCGGTGAAGCTCTTGAGTGCCGCCTTGGAGGCTGAATACACCGAGGTACCTGCAAGCGTCATCAGTGCCGCCGATGAATCAATGTTTATTATAGCAGGTGAACTCGATTTTTGCAAGATAGGGAGCATTGTTTTTACTGAATAAATGCAGGAATAGAAATTGATATTCATTGCTCTCTCAATTTCCTCGTATGAATATTTGTCGAATCTCTTGAATTTCGGCAGAATTCCGGCATTATTAATGAGAACATCAACTGCGATATTTTCGTCCTCGAGCTCCTTTGCAAAATCCTCCCAGTTTTCTCTCTTTGAAACATCAAAAAGCTTATAGCTGAATTTCTTTGCATTCTCCTCACCAAGCTGGTCGATAAAATTCAAAATCTTTTTTTCGTTTCGTGCGATTCCTATAACGGTACATCCGTGTTTTTTTATCAAAGTTGCCGCCATACCTGCACCCATTCCTCCCGATGCTCCTGTAACAACAACCGTTTTTCCCTGCAACCAACAATCCTTCATAATTCAACTACATCTTTCTGCAAAAATTATATACTTTCAATTATAAATCATACTCAAAATTAGAGCTTTGTCAATATTTAACAATAGATTTAACAATACCTGTCT
>CAMFPZ010000002.1 GCA_945979635.1 uncultured Eubacterium sp. | reverse complement strand
ATATAAGAATATATATTTTGTTTGGTGATTTTCTTAAACGAAAAGCATATATTGCAAAATCAGCACGCGTGGAGATGTGTATGGAAAAAATCACAAGTAAAAGCAACAATCTCATTAAGGACACAAAAAAGCTTTTTTCCTCGTCCAAATACAGAAACGACAACGGTCTTTTCGTGCTAGAGGGTGCAAGGCTCTGTTTTGATGTCCTTAATTCTGTTTATGAGCTTGAAAATCTTTTTGTAACGCAGGAAATGCTTTCAAAATATCCCGAAAGCGTTGAGAGTCTGGAAAAGAAGAGTAAATGCTCATACCTTATCTCTTCGGAAATCAGCCAAAAGCTTTCGGAAACAAAAAGTCCGCAGGGAATATTTGCTGTTGTGAAAATGAAAGAATCGAGGTCCGAGGTTTGCGGTGATAAGCTTATTGTGCTTGATAATGTTCAGGACCCATCCAATGTCGGAGCGATTATCCGTTCTGCCGAGGCTCTGGGAATAGATACGATAATTTCGTACCGTGGCTGTGATATCTATAACCCAAAGGCAATTCGAGCTTCGATGGGTTCGGTTCTTCGTATGAATATATGTCGGTGTGACGATTTAGCCTCGCTATTGAATAATCTCAAGAACGAGGGCTGTAAAATATATTCCACCGTCCCCGATAATGATGCAAAAAGAATTACGGATATTGATTTCAGCATAAGGTCGGCATGTGTTATAGGAAACGAAGCAAACGGTGTTGAAGAAGAAATTAAGGAGCTGTCCGATTCGCTGGTAACAATCCCGATGCTCGGTAGGGCAGAAAGCCTGAATGCTTCGGTTGCCGCTTCAATAACTATGTGGGAGATGCTGCGATGAGTAATAAGAGATACTGGATATGGCTTCAGCTTTGTATCGGAGCGGCAAAGCACTTTACTCCTCTGGTTAAATATTTCGGTTCGGTAGAAAAAATATACAATAGCAATTATCTTCAGCGTAGAGCCTGTCCTTATATCAAGGACAAATTGCTCGACAGAATGGAGGAAACTCCTATTGAAGATGCTGATGAAATAATAGATATGTGCTCGAGAAATAATTGGAGCATAATAACCTATGAGGATGATGAATATCCGAAAAAGCTGAAAAACATTTATGACCCGCCGATGGTTCTTTATGTCGATGGTAATATGCCCGATGTTGACAACTCGCTTTCAATCGGCATTGTCGGAACGCGAATGGCGTCGCCCTATGCTCTTAATGTTGCAAGAGTTATTTCAAAGGGCATAGCAAGATGCAATGCAGTCATAATAAGCGGAGGTGCGTTGGGAGTTGATACTGCCGCACACGAAGGAGCTATTTGCGTAGGAGGAAAAACGATAGTGGTTTTGGGCTGTGGTCTTGCAACTAACTATCTTATAACAAACGCAGATCTTCGTCGTCAGATTTCTAATTCGGGTGCGATAATCAGCGAATATCCGCCGAATACACCTGCAACGAAATTTACATTTCCTCCCAGAAACAGGATTATCAGCGGTCTTTCCGACGGTGTTTTCGTTGTTGAGGCAGGTGATACAAGCGGCTCGCTAATTACAGCAAGCTATGCAACTGACCAAAATAGAGATTTGTTCGCGACGGCAGCCTCTATCTTTGATAAAAAATTTAATGGAACGAATCGTCTTATTCGTGACGGAGCGATACCTGTTTTGTCCGTGGACTCGATAGTGTCCCATTATGTCGGAAGATATGAAAGCCTCGACTCATCCCGTATTGCAAGCGTTGAGGAGCTATTGAATGACGAATATGCAGATAGGAATATGCCGCCGGAGCTCGAGGAACAGCTTACCTTTGAGAATATTTCGGCTCATCGCGAGGCAAAATTCGAAATTGACCAAACGGCAATGAAAATAACAGGTGACGAAAAAACTGTTTATGAAGCCTTGAGCGATGATTTCGTTGATACGGATTCAATAGCAGGAAAAACAGGACTTCCCATCCATATCGTACTTATGAATTTGACTATGCTTGAGCTCGATGGCTTGGCAGAATCGGGAATAGGGAAACGCTTCAGAAGAAAGCAGTCATAAAAACGCAAAACCGAAAGGAATAAAAAATAATGTCGAAATTAGTTATAGTTGAGTCGCCTGCGAAGGCAAAGAATATAAAGGGCTATTTGGGAAAGGGCTATGAGGTTATTGCCTCTATGGGCCATGTTCGCGATTTGCCTGCTGCTCGCTTGAGCGTTGATATAGATAATAACTTTGAGCCGAAGTATGCAATAATTAAGGGAAAGGAAGCCTTGGTTGACGACCTAAAGGCAAAGGCCGACAAGGCTGATTATGTTTATCTCGCAACTGACCCTGACCGTGAGGGAGAGGCTATTTCGTGGCACCTTGCAAATATTCTGGGGCTTCAGCTCAATGACAGGAACAGAGTTACCTTCAACGAAATTACAAAATCCGGCGTAAAAAGCGGAATGGATAATCCAAGAGCTATTGATATTGACCTTGTTAATGCTCAACAGGCACGCAGAATTCTGGACAGACTTATCGGCTATAAGCTCTCTCCGTTTGTAAGCCAAAAAATCAGACGCGGACTTTCGGCAGGTAGAGTGCAGAGCGTTGCTCTTCGCCTGATTGTCGACAGAGAAAACGAAATCCGTGCCTTCAATCCGGAGGAATATTGGACAATTGATGCAAAATTTACCAACCCACCGGACAGAAAGACCTTCTCGGCTTCTCTTGTTCAGGACAAGGATGGAAATAAGGTCGGTACAGATAAGAATAAAATCGCATCAAAGGCAGAGATTGATAAAATTCTTGCTGATTTAGAGGACGCTAAGTATGTAGTGAGCAGTGTCAAGAAGGGTACAAGAAAAAAGAACCCTGCTCCTCCGTTCATTACCTCAACCCTTCAGCAGGAGGCTTCTCGCCGACTTTCATTCCAAGCTCGCCGTACTATGAAGGCGGCACAGGAGCTTTATGAGGGCGTTGATGTCCAGGGGCTCGGCACAGTCGGACTCATTACCTATATGAGAACCGACTCGCTTCGTATTTCTGACGAGGCTCGTGCTGCAGGAAATGAATTCATTAAAGGTCAGTACGGCGAAAAGTATTTGCCGTCCAATCCCAGAGTATACAAAACAAGAGGAAATGCACAGGACGGCCACGAGGCAATTCGTCCATCAATGCCGAATGTTACTCCTGACAGCGTGAAATCCTCGTTGACCTCTGACCAATACAAAATTTATAAGCTTGTTTGGGAACGCTTTATTGCTTCGCTTATGGCTTCGTGTATTCAAGAGACTATGAAGGTTGAAATTGATGCAAACGGCTATGTTTTCTCCGCTGCGGGTTATACCGTAAAATTCGACGGCTTTACCGCTCTTTATGAGGAAAAGACAGATGAGGCACAGAAGAAGGATAATGAATCGCCGTTGCCTCCTGTTGCACAGGGCGATGTTCTTAAGCTCAAGGGTATTGCGGGAAATCAGCACTTTACTCAGCCTCCTGCAAGATATACCGAGGCTTCGCTTACAAAGGCACTTGAGGAAAACGGCGTAGGCAGACCTTCGACATATGTTACTATAACGAGCACAATTCTTTCGAAGGAATATGTTGTTCGTGAGGGAAAGCAATTCGTGCCTACTGAGCTAGGTGAGGCAGTAACTAATCTCCTTAAGGAGCGTATTCCGAATATAGTAAATGTTAAGTATACCTCAAAGATGGAGGATGACCTCGACAAGATTGACTCGGGTGATAAGGACTATATTGAAATGATTAGACTTTATTACGATGATTTTATTGATCCTCTCGAGAAGGCAAAGAAGGATATGCAGGGCGTTAAGATTAAGCTCAAGGAGGAGGAAACCGATGTCATCTGCGAAAAATGCGGTCGAAAGATGATAGTTAAGGTAGGACGATTCGGAAAATTCCTTGCTTGCCCCGGATTCCCTGAATGTAGAAATGCCAAGCCGCTTGTAACAAAGACAACGGCAAAATGTCCAATTTGCGGCGGTGATGTAATCGAAAAGAAAACAAAGAGAGGCACTCCGTTTTACGGATGCTCGAATTATCCAAAATGCAACTTTATGACCTGGGACACTCCGACGGACGAAAAATGTCCCGAATGCGGAAAGTCGTTGTTCAGAAAAAAGGGCAATATGCTTTATTGCTCCGACACAGAGGGCTGCGGATATTCAACCACAACAAAGAAAAAGTAGTTTAGTTTATTATGAAGAAATTTACAGTAGTCGGTGCAGGTCTTGCAGGCTGTGAGGCAGCGTGGCAAATCGCAGAAAGCGGCTTCGAGGTAAAGCTCGTTGAAATGAAGCCGAAGCAGATGTCGCCTGCACACAAAAGTGAAGGCTTCGCAGAGCTTGTTTGCTCAAACTCACTTAAGGCTTCGCGAATCGAAAGTGCGGCAGGCTTGCTTAAGGAGGAAATGGCTCGCCTCGGCTCGCTTACAGTACCTGTTGCACGCCAATGTGCCGTTCCTGCCGGAGGAGCACTCGCTGTTGACAGAAATGATTTTTCGTCTGCAATAACCGATATGATAAAAAATCATCCTAATATAACAGTCGAAAACAGAGTGTTTGATGAAATCGCACCGGATGATGATGAAATATTGATTATCGCAACAGGCCCGCTTACTCAGGGTAAGCTTGCTCAAGAAATCCAAAGGCTTTGCGGAGATTACCTTTCGTTTTATGATGCTGCGGCTCCTATTGTTACGGCAGAGAGCGTTGATATGCAAAAGGCGTTTGGTGCTTCGAGATATGAGCGAGGCGGTGATGATGATTATATCAACTGTCCGTTCAATAAGGCGGAATATGATGCATTTATAGAAGAGCTTTGCAATGCCGAGGGTGCGGTTGTTCACGATTTTGATGTTTATGAGGGCTGTATGCCAATCGAGAAACTGGCAAAAAGAGGCAAGGATGCTCCTCGCTTTGGACCAATGAAGCCGGTTGGACTCGTTGACCCGAACACAGGTCATAGACCTTGGGCGTGTGTTCAGCTTCGCAGAGAAAACAGTAAGGGAACGATGTTCAATCTTGTCGGATTCCAGACTAATTTGAAATTCGGCGAGCAGAAAAGAGTTTTCTCGTTGATACCCGGTCTCGAAAATGCCGAGTTCGTTCGCTACGGAGTTATGCACAGAAATTCATTTTTGAATTCTCCGAAGCTTTTGAATGCTGACTTTAGCCTTCGTACAAATCCAAATATCTTCTTCGCCGGACAGATTACGGGCGTTGAAGGGTATATGGAGTCGGCAGGCTCCGGAATACTTGCCGGAATAAATGCCGTTAGATTTGCAAACGGTGAAGAGCCTTTTGTGCTTGGAGAAAACACTATGCTCGGTGCTCTTTCGCGTTATATCAGCGATGAGAGCGTGACGAATTTTCAACCGATGGGAGCGAATTTCGGAATACTTCCCTCTATTGAGCCGAAAATCAAAGATAAAAAAGAACGGTATACGGCACTTGCTATGCGTTCACTCGCCGTGTTTGAAAATATGGAATGATGAATTATGAAAATACTTATTGACGTAATGGGCGGAGATAACGCACCGCTTGAAATAATTAAGGGCACAATGCTTGCCGTTGATGAATTCGGCATAGAAGAAATTGTGCTTTTGGGAGATAAATCAATTATAGAAAAATGCGTAAAAGAGAATAATATCGAGCTAAAGAATACAAGCGTTGTTCATTGTTCACAGGTTATTGAAAATTGTGACGAGGCTCGCAGTGTACTAAAGGCAAAGCCTGACAGTTCAATGGCTGTTGGCTTCAAAATGCTTGCCAATGGCGATGGCGATGCTTTTGTCAGTGCCGGAAACACGGGTGCTATCACTGTTGGTTCAACCTTGATTGTAAAACGAATTAAAGGCGTTAAGCGTCCTGCAATCGCTTCGGTTATGCCAAGCGGTAATAAGCCGTTTTTGCTTATGGACTGCGGTGCCAATGCAGAGTGCAAGAGCGAGTATCTTCATCAATTTGGGCTTTTGGGCTCGCTTTATATGGAAAATATAATGGGCGTTAAAAATCCGAGAGTTGCACTTGCAAATAACGGAAGCGAGGAAACGAAGGGAACTCCCGTTGTTAAGGAAGCGTACGAGCTTATGAAAAATGCCGATTATAATTTCATCGGCAATATTGAGGGCAGGCAGATTCCATACGGCGACGCGGATGTTGTTGTTGCAGACGGATTTACGGGAAATCTGATTCTAAAGACCTATGAGGGTGTTGCAAAGGTGCTTATGCAGGGGCTAAAGGATGCCTTCTACAAGAATGCTCTGTCGAGGCTTTCGTATTTAGGAGTGCGTAGCGGTATTGACGATATGAAGCGTCAATTTGATTATAAGGAATATGGCGGTGCAGTTATGCTCGGAGTGAAGAAGCCTGTCGTTAAGGCTCACGGTTCGGCAGATGCCCGTTGCTTTAAGAATGGAATAAAGCAGGCGGTTTGGTTTTTGCAAACTGATCTTATTGATAAAATAGAAAAGGAATTATCGGACTGAAAATTATGAAAAAGCTTGAAGAAAAAATAGAATATTCCTTCAAGGATAAATCACTTCTCGAAGAGGCGTTGACTCACAGTAGCTATGCTAACGACTGCCAGCTTAGGATTAATAACGAGAGAATGGAGTTTTTGGGAGATGCAATATTGAGCCTTGTTTCGGCACAGTATTTGTATGAAAAATTTCCGGATTTGCCGGAGGGTGATTTGTCGAAGATTCGTTCATCCCTCGTTTGTACCCGTTCACTTTCGGATTTTGCCAGAGAAATTGATTTGGGAAGCTACCTTAAGCTTGGCAGGGGCGAAATGAAAACAGGCGGCTCGAATCGTGATTCGAATTTGGAAAATGCATTTGAGGCACTTATTGCCGCAATTTATCTTGACGGCGGAATGGAACAGGCAAGAAAGCATATTCTTCGTTTTCTTGACCGAGATATTGACACCTCAAATATCGGTGTAAAGGACTATAAAACTACTCTTCAGGAGGTTATCCAAAAGAATAAGGACGAAACTCTGAACTATGTTATTGTCCGAGAGGACGGACCTGCACACGATAAGATTTTTGAGGCAGAGGTTCATGTGAATTCTAATGTTGTCGGTTCAGGTGTCGGCAGAAGCAAGAAGCAAGCGGAGCAGGAGGCGGCGAAGGAAGCACTTTCGCTAATGGGAATTATATGAAAAAAGGAAACATAAGCATATTCATTCCTCATTTGGGATGTCCTCATAAATGCTCGTTTTGTAACCAAAATATTATTACAGGAAACGAAAAGCAGCCGACTGCCGAGGATGTTGAAAATGCTGTTGAGACTGCATTAAAACGGAAGGGCTATGCTTACGAAATAGCATTTTTCGGCGGCTCGTTTACTGCGATTGACCGAGATTATATGATAGTCCTGCTCGAAGCGGCATCAAAGTATTTGGACAACAACAGGATTGAGGGTATCAGAATTTCTACTCGTCCTGATGCGATTGATTGTGAGATTTTGGATATTCTGAAAAAATACGGCGTGACCTCTATTGAGCTTGGAGCACAGAGTATGAATGACGAGGTGCTTAAGGCAAATTTGAGAGGTCATACTGTCGAGGATGTTGAAAATGCATCGAGGCTCATAAAGGAATATGGCTTTGAGCTCGGACTCCAAATGATGACGGGACTCTATTTAGACACAGACGAGAGAGCAATCCAAACGGCACAGAGGATAATCAATCTCGCTCCGGCGACTGTTCGAATTTATCCGACGGCGGTGCTAAAGGGTACATATCTTGCAAGGCTTCTCGATGAAGAAAAATATAAGGCACAGACGGTTGATGATGCTGCGAATTTGTGCACAACGCTTGTTCCTATGTTTGAAAATGCGGGAATACGGATTATTCGACTCGGACTGCATTCTTCTCCCGAGCTGAAGAAGAATATAGTGGCCGGTGCATTTCACGACAGCTTTGGGGAAATAGTGAAATCCCGATTTTTGCTAAACAAAATTTTGAAATATCCACCGGATGATTATGAAATATTTGTAAATTCAAAATCTCTTTCCCAGCTGAAGGGACAGCAAAAAAGAAATATCTATTTCCTCATGGAGGAAGGCTATAACATAAAGGTAACAGTAAATGATAAGGTTGCTGTTGATGATATAAAGATAGTAAGACGGTAAAAATTATGCTATTAAGAACATTGGAAATGCAGGGATTTAAGTCATTCCCTGATAAAACTGAATTAACATTTGGAAAGGGTATTACGGCTGTTATCGGACCAAACGGTTCGGGAAAGAGTAATATCTCCGATGCCGTTCGATGGGTTCTCGGCGAAACGAGTACAAAATCGCTTCGCGGCTCAAAAATGGAGGATGTTATCTTTGGCGGAACCTCAAGCAGAAAGGCTCTCGGCTTTGCTCAGGTTGTACTCACTCTCGACAATAGTGACGGCTCGCTTGCAAATCATGGGGATATTGTGACAGTAAGCAGAAGATACTATCGATCGGGCGAAAGTGAATATAAGATTGATGGTGAGTCTGTTCGCCGTAAGGATATTCACGAGCTCTTTATGGATACGGGACTCGGTGCCGATGGCTATTCGATGGTCGGACAGGGAAAAATTGATTCTATTATTTCAGCGAAGAATGAGGATAGGCGTGAGCTTTTCGAAGAGGCGGCAGGAATTTCGCGTTTTCGTCATAAGCGTCGTGACGCGGAGCGTAGATTAGAACAGGCACAGGAAAATTTGGTTCGTTTGCTCGATATTTTGACAGAGCTTGAGAATCGTGTCGGTCCTTTGAAGAAGCAGAGCGAAAAGGCACAAAAATTTTTGGAATACAGCGACGAGAAAAAGACTCTCGAAATCGGTGTTTGGCTAAATAAGATTAACAAATTCACTGTTGATTTGAGAGAGCAGGAGCATAGGATTGATGCTGCCAAAGCCTCCTATGAAATATGTGAAAGGGATTTGGATGAACTAGAAAATAATATAGATAAAATTGCGAGCGATATTGCTTCGATTAATCTTGCTATTGAGCAAACCCGTCTTGGTGTGACCGGTTACGAGGAGGAGGCTCTTCGTAAGGACGGCGAGATTTCCGTGCTTAACGCAACGCTTGAGCATAATAATGAAACTATTAATCGTTTGTCCGCCGATATTAACGAAGCGGATTATACAGGAAACGACATTGATTCCCAAATTGAACAAAAGCAGAGCTTGATTGACGAAAACGAACGACAAACTCAAGAAAAGAAGCTTGAGCTCGAAAAAATCGTCGGCGAGCTTAATAGAGTTCAAAATGAAAATCTCGAATTTTCAGACAAAACGGTTGAGCTAAATCAAAAATTGACCTCTCTTACATTAAAATTATCCGACAGTAAGGTTAAGTCGTCACAGGCAAGCTCGTCAATCGAAGAAATCACCTCCAGAAAAGATACAATTGCTCTCCAAATAGAGACAGTGGATAAGGATATTGAATACACTGTTTCTCAAAAGGAGGAGGGTGAGGCAAATATCGAGTTCATCAAGCAGAGAATTGATGAATACGAAAATGCGATGAACGGCTATCGAATGAAACTTAAGTCCAAAACCGATAAGGCGGAGGAGCTTAAGGAAAATGTTGAGAGGCTTCGTCGAGCTTATTCTGAAAAGCAGGATAGAGCCAATATGCTTTCCGATCTTGAAAAGAATATGGAGGGCTTCTCGGGTGCCGTTAAGGCTGTTATGAAGCAAAGCCAAAGTAGAGCTTTGTCAGGAATTCACGGAACATTGAGCCGTCTTATTACGGTTGAAGATGAATACTCAACCGCTATTGAGGTTGCACTCGGAGCAGCAATGCAGAATATCGTTGTATCAAGCGAGAGTGATGCAAAGCGTGCTATTTCGTATTTGAAGCAGAATAATGTCGGAAGAGCAACCTTCCTGCCTATTTCTGCGATTAAGCCCAGACATATTGAGGAAAGTAATCTTGATGATAATTTCGGATTTGTTGATATTGCCGCAGATCTCGTTAAATGTGATTCGCAGTATCGCGACATAGTTGATAATCTTCTCGGAAGAGTAATCGTAGCCGAGGATATTGACTGTGCAATCGGCATTTCGAAGAGATATTCAAACAAATATAAGATTGTTACCCTTGACGGACAGGTTATGAATCCCGGTGGTTCTATGACAGGAGGTTCAAAGGGTAAGAACGGCGGCGTTTTGTCTCGTGCAAATATGATTGAACAGCTTAACGAAGAAGCAAAAAAGATTTATTCCGAGCTTGAAAAAGCACAGGCAGATTTCAAAAAGGCTGTTGAGACGGCTAATCTTGCAGGTGCGGATGTTCAGGGTGCGGACGCTGATTTGAGAAATGCACAGGAGGAGCTTATTCGTGCACAGGGTGACCTTAAGCTCATTATAGACAAGCTTGATTCATTCAAAAAGCAAAAGGAGTTGCTCATTCATGAGCAGGAAAATTCCGACGGAAGAATTCTTCTCCTTCAAGAGGCAGTAAGAATAGCCGAGGAGGAATGCAGGAGCATTGAGGACGAGACTGAAAAAACAGAGCAGGAGCTTTCGTCAATTAGCAAGAATGCTGTTGAGCTTGCATCAAAGCGTGACGAAATTCGCGAGAAAACTGAACAAATCAATCTCGATATTCTCACTCTTTCAAAGGATTCCGAGGCTGCCAGAATTGCTATTGAGGAGCTTGAGCTGAGAAAGGCGACCCAATCCGACAGAGTAAAGACAATAACAGATGAGATTAACGAGATAAAGGCTAAAAACGAAAACCTCATCCTGTCAATTAAAGATATTAAAGCACAGGCTGATGAGCTTCGCGATAAGGCAAGGCAGGCAAACGAAAGTGTTTCTTCCGAGATCGAAAGCAGAAATGAGCTTGAGAAGAAGACTGCAGAGCTACGCTTGGCAGAAAAATCGAAGCTCGGCGATAAAGAAAAGCTCTCATCCGATCTCGTTCGATTTGAGGAACGCAAAAATAATATGAAAAAGGAATACGATGAGCTTGGCGATATGCTCTTCGAGCAATATGAGCTGACAAAGCCGGAGGCTGAAGCACTCGGAATTGTAATTGAGGATATGACGCAGGCAAAGAAGAGATTGCACGAAATTAAGATTGCCATTCGCTCATTGGGTTCAATTAATGTAGGTGCTATTGAGGAATATCAGGAGGTATCCGAGCGATACAATTTTCTTAAGGAGCAGATTGATGATATAAACGCCTCTAAGCGTGAGTTGACCAAGATTATTGATGATTTGACCTCGGAGATGAGTGAAAAATTCATTAATCAGTTTAACAAAATTAATGATGAATTCAAGGTCAGCTTCGCGGACTTCTTTGGCGGAGGTAAGGGCGAGCTTATTCTCGAGGATCCTGATAATTGTCTTGAATCGGCTATTGAGATTAAGATTCAGCCACCGGGAAAATCGGTACAAAATATTAACCTCTTCTCCGGCGGTGAAAAATCACTTGCCGCTATGGCGTTGCTCTTCAGCGTACTAAAGGTACAGCCTTCGCCGTTTTGTATTTATGACGAGGTTGAGGCCGCACTTGATGATGTAAATGTTGAACGATTTGCAAAGTATATGCGAAGAATGACCGACAAAACACAGTTTATTTCTATTACGCACAGGCGTGGTACAATGGAAGAGGCTGATGTTCTTTACGGCGTTACTATGCAGGAAAAGGGTGTATCAAAGCTTCTTGAGCTCAAGAGTACGGAGCTTGCACAGCAGATGGGACTTGAAGCATAAGGCTGTCTGTAAATTTTCAATATTGAGGAATAGCTATGGGATTATTTGATAAATTCAGAAAAGGACTGAAAAAGACCAGAAATGAGGGTATGACCCATCAAATGGATTTGGTTATTGAATCACATGAGAAAATAACCGATGAGCTTTTTGATGAACTTGAGGAGGTTCTCATTATGGGCGATGTCGGTTTTCCGACTGCCGAGAGAGTTATCTCCGACCTTAAGGAAAAAATTGCCAATGATAATATAACAAGGGTTTGCGATGTTCGTGAAACAATGAAGGATATCGTAGCCGGTGTCGTTTGGGGCGGTAGTTATCTTTCGTTGCGTACGAAGCCAAGCATTATTTTAATCATTGGTGTAAACGGCGTCGGAAAGACAACTACAATAGGAAAGCTCGCTATGAGACTAAAGTCAATGGGCAGAAGTGTTGTGCTTGGTGCGGCGGATACCTTCCGTGCGGGTGCTATTGAGCAGCTTCAGGTTTGGGCTGACAGAGCAGGCGTGCCTCTTGTTAAGCACGGCGAGGGAGCAGACCCTGCAGCCGTTGTTTACGATACTATTCAGTCGGGCAAGGCGAAGAATGCCGATGTAATTATTATTGATACCGCCGGAAGACTTCATAATAAGAAAAATCTTATGGACGAGCTCAACAAAATCAGTCGTGTAATTGACCGTGAGCTTCCTGATGCAAGCCGCGAAACCTTGCTTGTGCTTGATGCAACAACAGGACAAAATGCCGTTAATCAGGCAAAGGATTTCAAGGAGGCGGCAGGTATCACAGGTATCATTCTTACCAAGCTTGACGGCACTGCTCGCGGAGGAGTTGTTCTTGCTATTAATAACGAGCTTGATGTCCCTGTAAAATTTGTCGGCGTTGGCGAGCAAATTGACGATTTACAGCCTTTTGATGCAGAGGCGTTTGCATCGGCTATGTTCGATTTGAAGCCGACTCATGACGAGGATGATACAATAGCCGAGTTTATGGGAGCAAAAAAGGAAGAGGAGAATTAAGAATAATGGATTTCATTTTAGCAACTAATAATATGAAAAAGCTTGCCGAAATGCAAAGGATTCTTTCACCGCTTGGAATTAATGTTGTGACGGCGAAGACTCTCGGTATCACTCTTCCGGAGGTCGTTGAGGATGGCGATACCTTTGAGGCAAATGCAAAAATAAAGGCTGAAAGTGCCTGCAAAATCACAGGTCTCCCTGCAATAGCAGACGATAGCGGGCTTTGTGTTGACTATCTCGGCGGGTATCCGGGAATTTATTCGGCAAGATTTGCAAATATCGAAATTCACGGCGACGAATGTGTCGATAACGAAAAAAATGCAGACGACGAGGATAATAACAATCTTCTTTTAAAAAAGCTTGAGGGCGTTGAGCAGGAAAAGAGAACGGCATATTATGTTTGTGCTATATGCTGTGTTTTCCCCGAAGGAAGAGAAATAACTGTAAGAGGTGAATGTCACGGAATTATCGGCTTTGAGCGTGATGGAAACGCAGGCTTCGGATATGACCCCTTGTTTATCATAAACGGAAAATCCTTCGGTAAGTATGAGGGCGAGGAGAAGGATAAGATTTCTCATCGAGGAAGAGCACTTCGTGCACTTGCCGATGAGCTTGAAAGGATTATATGAAAGGTAAGGACAGTATGACATCAAAGGAAAGAGCAGCTTGGCGAGCAAGGGCTAATACGCTCGAAGCTATTATTCAAATCGGTAAGGAGGGTATAACCGATAATCTCATTACCCAAATTGACGATACTCTCGATGCACGCGAGCTAATCAAAATTAGAGTACATCTCGAAACCGCTCCGCAGACCCCAAAGGAGCTTGCACCGCAGCTTGCCGAGGCACTCGATGCAGAGGTTATTCAGGTGATTGGCGGAATTATTGTGCTTTATCGTGAGGCTGACGAGGAGCGTATTGCGGAAAAAAAGGAAAAAAGAGGAAGCAAAAACGCGAAGGCAAAGTCTAAAAAGAAGGTTAAGATTAAGGGCTTACGCCAAAGACAACGCGAGAAGGAAGCAAAAAATCCTTATGCCGTTTATGACCGTATGAATAGAGACAAAAACAAAAAGCAAAGCAGAACAAAGTAATTATGAAAATTGGAATTTTTGGCGGAGCGTTCAATCCGATTCATAATGGGCATTTGGCTCTTGCGAGGCATTATTCCGAATATTTGGATTTGGACAAGCTGATATTTGTTCCAACCTGTCTTCCGCCTCATAAAACCAACGAGGGGTTGGCGAGCGGAGAGGACCGAATAAAAATGCTTGAGCTTGCACTTGAGGATGAAAACTGCGAAATATCCGATTTGGAATTTCAGCGGGAGGGCAAAAGCTATACATTCTTTACTCTTCGGGAGCTTATGTCAAAATATGAGGATGCCGAATTTTATTTAATAATCGGCTCGGATCAATATTTTTATTTTCCGAATTGGTTTAGAGCAGGGGATATCCTCAAGATGGTTACGGTTGTAACCGCAGCGAGAGAAAAAGACGAATATGAAAGATTGCTGGAATTCAGAAGAAATAACGAGTGTATGAAAAATACGATTATTTCGAATTTCGATGTGCTCGAGGTTTCGTCTTCACAAATCAGAGATATGCTGAAAAACGGCAAAGATATTTCCGAATTTGTGCCGAGTGAAATATTCGAATATATAAAGGAGCGTAGGCTCTATGTATGATTATGATAAATATGACGAAATACTAAAGCGAAGGCTGTCACAATATCGTTATAGCCATAGCGTGAATGTTGCAAAGCGTGCAAGACAGCTTGCCGAGATTTTTGGTGAGAATGGCGACAAGGCATATTTAGCCGGCTTGCTCCACGACATAACAAAGGAAGAGGATTATGCCGTACAGGAGGAGCTGATAGAAAAAAATATTATGCCGATGACTAATCTCGAAAGAGCAAACAAGTCGGTGTATCACCAATTTTCGGGAGCGGGATATATTAAATCCGTTCTCGGAATTGAGGATGAGCAAATCATAAACGCCATAAGGTACCACACTACCGGACACAGTGATATGACAGGGCTTGAAATGATTGTTTATCTTGCAGATTTAACCTCGGCCGAGCGTAGTTATCCCGATGTCGATAGGATGAGGGAATTGAGCGAAGACTCGTTGCTTGACGCTATGCAATATGCACTCAGCTTTGTTATTTCCGATTTAGCAAAAAAGCGTCGCCCGATTTATCCCGATACAGTGTATTGCTATAATTGGGTGATAGAACAAATAAGAAAAGAAAGTGAAAATTTATGAGCAAAGAAAATTATCTTGAAATTGCACAAATCGCAGTTAAAGCAATCGACAGCAAGCGTGGCGAGGATATTGAAATGATTGAGGTTTCGGATGTTACCGTGCTTACGGATTACTTTGTTATTGCAACTGCAAATTCTAACACACAGCTTCGGGCAATATCCGACGAGGTTGAGTATAAGCTCAGCGAGGCAGGATATGAGCCTCATCATATTGAAGGTGAGCGTAGTGAATGGATTTGTCTTGATTATGTTGGCTGTGTAATTCATATTCTCTTGAAGCAACAACGCGGATTTTACCAAATTGAGCGTCTTTGGGAGGACGGCGAAAAGCTAAATATAGATGATTTGATCATTAAAGAATAAATTATTTCTTGGAGGACAAAAGAATGGAATACAATTTTAAACAAATTGAATCAAAATGGCAAAATGTTTGGTATACTCAAAACACCTTTGCCGCAAAGCAGGATTTCACATTACCGAAGTTCTACTGTCTTGTTGAATTCCCTTATCCAAGCGGACAGGGACTCCATGTAGGACACCCTCGCTCATATACGGCACTTGATATTGTTGCTCGAAAAAAGAGATTGGAGGGCTATAATGTGCTTTATCCAATGGGTTGGGATGCGTTCGGACTCCCGACAGAAAACTTCGCGATTAAAAACCATATTCACCCTGCTGAGGTAACGAAGAAGAATGTTGCCCGCTTTAAGGAACAGCTTCAGGCACTCGGCTTTAGCTTCGACTGGACTAGAGAAATCAATACTACTGACCCTTCATACTATAAGTGGACACAGTGGATTTTTCTTCAGCTCTTTAAGAAGGGTCTTGCATATAAGAGCGAGATGGCAGTAAACTGGTGTACCTCCTGTAAATGCGTTCTTGCAAATGAGGAGGTAGTAAACGGTGTTTGTGAGCGTTGCGGCAGTGAGGTTATTCGTAAGAACCAAAGCCAGTGGATGCTCAAAATTACCGATTATGCCGACAGACTTGTTAAGGATCTTGATGATGTAAACTTTATTGACAGAGTAAAGACACAGCAACGAAATTGGATTGGCCGTTCGACAGGTGCAGAGGTTGATTTTTCGACAACTCTCGGCGACACTCTCACAGTTTACACGACCCGTCCCGACACTCTCTTCGGTGCAACATATATGGTTATTTCGCCTGAACATCCTCTTATCGAAAAGTGGGCTGATAATATTATTAACCTTGATGCTGTGCGTAGGTATCAGGACGAGGCGGCTCATAAGTCGGATTTCGAACGTACCGAGCTTAATAAGGATAAAACCGGCGTAAAGCTTGAGGGTGTTATGGGTATCAATCCTGTGAATGATACTGAAATTCCTATTTTTATTTCCGACTATGTTTTAGTTTCATACGGTACAGGTGCAATTATGGCTGTACCGGCACACGATACTCGTGACTGGGAATTTGCAAAGAAGTTTGATCTTCCTATTATCGAGGTTGTTGCAGGCTCCGAGGTTGGTGTAGAGAACGAGCCGTTTACAGATTGTGCAACAGGAGTTATGACTAATTCATCATTCCTTACAGGACTTTCTGTTGAGGAAGCGAAGAAGGAAATTACAAAATGGCTTACCGAACAGGGAAAGGGCAGAGAAAAGGTTAATTTCAAGCTTCGTGATTGGGTGTTCTCACGCCAAAGATATTGGGGTGAGCCTATTCCTATTGTTAAGTGCGAAAAGTGTGGATATGTTCCGCTTGATGAAGGTGAGCTTCCTCTTACTCTTCCCAATGTTGAATCATATGAGCCGACCGATACAGGCGAATCACCGCTTGCAAAGATGACTGATTGGGTAAACACAAC
>CAMFPZ010000001.1 GCA_945979635.1 uncultured Eubacterium sp. | reverse complement strand
CTTGGAGTAAAGATGAGATTTGTTGTCTTGAGATGGCAGCCTTGCTGACGCAAGGTAACAGCGAAAGCGACAAATATCGCTTTAATACTGCATTTTTGACGGGTTCAGATTATTATCGTTACCCTAGATTGAAACCTCGTGAGCAACATTATAAAGATTCATATCAATACTCTTCTTCATATTGAGTGCCTCAAAGATGTCATAATCAACAACATCCTCCTTCTGTGCAGCAACAACACGATTACCGATATTCTGCATAAGAAGCTTAACGGCATAATTGCCCATTCTGGTAGCCATAACTCTATCCTTTACTGTCGGATATCCGCCACGCTGAACATGGCCTAATACAGTAGCTCTTGATTCAACGCCTGTCTTTTCTTGAATGTGAGTCGCAAGCTCGTTGCAATCTACGCCACATCCCTCTGCAACGATGATGATGAAATGCTTTTTGTCCGTTCTTTGAGTCTTTCTCATTCTTTCGATAACATGCTTTTCTATATCAAAAGGAATTTCGGGAATAAGTATTGCAGTTGCACCGCAAGCGATACCCGCATTAAGTGCAAGATAGCCTGCACGCCTACCCATAACCTCAATTACAGAGCATCTATCGTGAGACTCGGCAGTATCGCGAAGTCTGTCGACCATTTCCATAATGGTATTAAGACAGGTATCATAGCCGATTGTATAATCACAGCAAGCAATATCGTTATCAATAGTACCGGGAATACCAACACAGGGGATTCCTCTTTCGCTCAAATCACGAGCTCCGCGGAATGAGCCGTCGCCGCCAATAACAACAACGCCTTCAATGCCCTTTTCCTGACAGGTGCGAACAGCCTTACGCATACCCTCTTCGGTTGCGAACTCAACGCTTCTTGCCGAATAAAGGATAGTACCGCCGCGATTGATAATATCCGAAACAGAACGCAAATCCATTTCGATAAAATCGCCGTTAATAAGACCGTTGTATCCACGAATAACGCCATAAACCTTAATACCGTTTTCGCAAGCAGTTCTTACTACTGCACGAACAGCGGCATTCATGCCCGGTGCGTCGCCGCCGCTGGTTAATACTGCGATAGTTTTCATACTAAAACCTCCGTTAAATAAAGTGAAAATTTCTAACAAACCAGAAATCACTAATAATGTCATAAATAATTAACATTACTATTTTACTGAATAATGCCAATATTGTCAATAGTTAGTGCTCAATTACAGCAACATTGTCATTTCCGAGCAGGTCTTTCAGCGAGTCAACAAGCTCTCGATTCATTGATACAAATTCAAAATCAGAGCGAAGCTCGTATTTTTTTGTATCATCATAATAGAAATACACAGGAAAATCGCCTCTGCTTTGCGACAGCCGTTGCATAGCAAAATTGATTTTTCCGTCATCTCTGGAATTGAATTTCAGAAAAAGGCCGATGCGTTTTTTCTTCTTCGGGGCTTCCTTTACTGTGCTCGAGCTTGAAGCCGTGCCCAAGGCTGTCGGCTTAATGACAGAATTAACGAGAATTTTTGCATCCTTTTCCTCTTCAACGCTTAACGCTCCGCTTACGGCAATAACATTATTTTGGGTTATCATCGAAGCATATTTCAAAAAGACATTCGGGAAAAGGATTATCTCAACCGTTCCGTACAAATCCTCAATCGTGACGAATGCCATATTCGCCTTATTCGCTCTGGTTTGCTTTACCGTAATATGAGTGATTATTCCGCACAGCGTTACCCTATCTCCGTCTTTGAGCTCGCTACCCGATGCTCCCGCCTCAAGAATTTCGTAGGTGCGGCGGCATCCTGATTTTTCGATATAGCTGTCGTACTTGTCCATAGGATGACCCGAAAGATAAAGTCCTGTAATTTCCTTTTCCATTTGCAAGAGCTCAGAAGCAGAAAATTCCTCAACATCAGGCATTTTTATTTCCTCTTCAAAGCCTTCGCCGAGGTCAAACAATCCAACCTGACCATACATAGTGCTTTTATACTTCTGCTCTATTGAGCCGAGAAGAGTCGGAAGAGCCTGAAGCATTTGCTTTCTGTTAGCTCCGAGTCTGTCGAGAGCACCGCATCTAATGAGGCTCTCGGCGGCACGACGATTAAACCTATGGCTCTGCATTCGTGTGCAAAAGTCAGCCAAATCACTAAAGGGCTTATTTTCTCGCTCCTTAATGATTTCCTCGATGAAATCATTACCGAGATTTTTTATTCCAAGGAGTCCGTAATTAATCAGCTTATTTCCCGATGCGGTAAAGCCCTTCATAGAGCTGTTAATATCAGGCGGTGCAAGACGAATTCCCAGTCGCTTACATTCCGCAATATACCTGGCAACCTTGTTAGAATTATCCAAAACCGACGACAAAAGAGCCGCCATAAACTCAGCAGGATAATAAACCTTTAGATATGCACATCTATATGCAACGAGTGCATAGCAGGCAGCGTGAGATTTATTAAACGCATAGGAAGCAAAATCGGTCATTTTGTCGAATATCGAATTTGCAAGGACAGGCTGAATTCCGTTCTTCTCACAGCCATCAACAAATGCACTACGCTCACGCTCCATAACATCGTGCTTCTTCTTACTCATAGCACGGCGAACGACATCTGCCCTACCATAGCTGTATCCGGCAAGACTGCGAAAAATCTGCATAACCTGCTCCTGATACACCATACATCCGTAGGTATTTCTCAAGATAGGCTCAAGCATGGGAGTATCGTATCTTATATCCTGCTCATTATTCGAATTATGCACGAAGGTATCAATTTGGTTAGCCGGACCCGGACGATACAGTGAGGTTGCAGCAATTAAATCCTCAAGTGCCGTCGGCTTCAGGTTCATAAGCATCTGCTTCATTCCTGAAGATTCGAATTGAAATATACCCTCGGTCTTGCCCTGTGCAAATAATTTATACACTCGTTCGTCATCAATCGGAACACTCTCAATATCAATTCCTGCCGCCTTTGCCGCGTCATCAATAACGGTTAGAGTACGCAAGCCGAGGAAATCCATCTTCAGCAATCCGAGTTCCTCGAGAGTCGTCATAATATACTGCGTAACAACAAGACCGTCATTAGTCGCAAGAGGTACATAGGACGAAACCGCATTATGGGTAATAACGACTCCTGCCGCGTGGGTTGAGGTATTTCTTGGCATACCCTCAACTCTACGGGCGGTATCAATCAATTTCCTGATTTCTTCATTTTCCTCGATAGCAGAACGAAGCTCTTTGCTTCTTTGAATCGACTCGTCAATCGTAATATGAAGTGCGTTGGGAATCATTTTTGCAACAGCATCAACACGATTATACGGCATTCCCATAACTCTTCCGACATCGCGAATTGCCGCTCTCGCCTGCAAGGTGCCGAATGTAACAATCTGGGCAACATGGTCTGCACCATACTTTTCGGTCACATAATCAATGACCTCCTGCCTGCGTTCGTAACAAAAATCTATATCGAAATCAGGCATAGAAACTCTTTCGGGATTCAAAAATCGCTCAAAAATCAAATCATATTTCATTGGGTCTAAATCCGTTATTCCAATGCAATATGCGGCAAGTGAGCCTGCTCCCGAGCCTCTGCCCGGTCCAACAGGAATCCCTCTTTTCTTTGCAAACTGAACAAAGTCCTGAACGATTAAATAATAGTCTGTATATCCCATCTTATCAACCGTTTCGAGCTCGTATTCAAGTCGGTCGATGTAGGATTGAGGGATATTTTCGCCATATCGTATTTTCATTCCCTCATAGCATTTTTTTCTAAAATATTCAAAATGCCCCATACCATTCGGGGTTTCGAAATAAGGGAGCTTTGTGTTTCCAAATTCAAAATCGAAATTGCACCTATCTGCAATTTTTTGTGTATTCTCAATTGCCTCGGGATAGGCAGAAAACAGCGAACGCATTTCGTCCTCGCTCTTGAGATAAAAATTATCGGAATGGAATTCGAGTCCGGTATCCTCTCCCAAAATATGGTTAGTCGCAATACAGATAAGCACCTGCTGAATATCGGCGTCATCTTTATGTACATAGTGTACATCATTAGTCGCAACGAGTCCGATTCCGGTTTCGTTCGACAATCTTACAAGACCATCAAGAACTATCTTTTCCTGTTCAATTCCGTGGTCCTGAATTTCCAAAAAATAATTTTCCCTGCCGAAAACGCCCTGATACCAAAGAGCCTGTCGCCTTGCACTGTCAAAATCCCGTTGCAAAATGAGCTGTGGTATTTCACCCGCAAGACACGCAGAAAGACAAATAAGTCCCTCACTGTATTCCTCGAGCAAATCTCGATCAATTCTCGGCTTAAAATAAAATCCCTCAGTGTATGATTTCGACACCATTTTAATAAGGTTCTTATAACCTGTCTCGTTTTTCACAAGAAGAACAAGATGATTATATCTTGAGTCGAGCGATTTATCTCTATCGTATCTGCTGTGAGGTGCAACATAAACCTCGCATCCGATAATCGGCTTTATACCCTGCTTTTTACATTCCTTATAAAAATCAACCGCACCATACATATTGCCGTGATCGGTTATTGCAAGGCTGTTCATACCCAACTCCCTTGCACGACTGACAAGCTCGCCCAAACGGCAGGCACCGTCGAGCAAGCTAAACTGTGTATGCAAATGAAGATGAGTAAACATTCCTACAACTCCTCGGCTATTTTTACTAATCGTGAAAGTCTATGGTTTACGCCGCTTCTGCTAATCGGCGGCTCAAACATTTCGGCAAGCTCACCGAGTGAGCTGTCCGGATTTTCTAATCTGATTTCTGCCATTTGGCGTAAGGGCTCCGAAAGCGAATCGAGTCCCTTTTTATCTTGAATCTTCAAAATGGCATTTATTTGCGGAGAGGCGGCGGCAACCGTTTTTTCGATATTTGCCGTTTCGCAATTTGCCTTTCGGTTAGCAGAATTGCGAATTTCCTTAACTATCTTTACATTCATCATATCGAACATACATTTGCTTGCACCCATAATGTACAGACAGTCCTCAATAGCCTCGCTATCCTTAAAGTATATGATATTGTATCCCTTTCGGTTAGTGAGCTTCGGCTGAAGCTCAAGCTCCTGAAGGGCTGTCATAAAACTCCTCGAAAGGTTCATAAATGCAACCGAAAACTCCAAGTGATAATCTCTTTCGGGAGAAGAAACGGCACCACACGCCAAAAAAGCTCCCTTTACAAACGCTTTTTGACACTCCTCACATCCGAAAACGGAAAAATTTATACGAAGGCTGGTTTCGTTCCTTTCGTGGCCAAAATATGCCATAATTCGTGCCGCATTAGCCGCCTTTCGAATTGCAACAGTGTAAATCCTTCCTGCAGGAGATGCCGTGATTTTTGCCTGAACGGAGCACAGCTCGCTCAAAAGAGCACCAAAAAGCTCCGCGGTTTCCATACTCTTCGACTGAAAAACTATTTCTCGATAACCGAAGCTCTTCGAAAAAAGAGCCATTCCGTAAAGAAGACTCTTTTTGCAGCAATATTTTTCGTGTTCAATTTTTACTAATTCACTTTTAACATCTGATGAAAAGGACATAAGTTTACCCTATCTTCTGTTTATATCTCTATGATTTACAGTAACATTTGCCCACTTGCGTGAAAAATATTTATTCAACGCCTCAACAAATGCAACGCTACGGTGATTTCCGCCTGTGCATCCAATAGCAATAACAAGCTGGCTCTTGCCCTCTTTAATATAAAGCGGATTAAGATAATCGAGCAAATCCTTTAGCTTTTCAAGAAGCTCAACCGACTCATCGAAGCTGAATACATAGTCGTAAACCTCCTTGTCCACGCCTGTCATATCTCTCAAATCCTCTTTCCAATACGGATTAGGCAAGCATCTTACATCAAGCATAAAATCAGCGTCATTAGGGATGCCGTGCTTAAAGCCGAATGAGGTTAGATTAATATTCATTATTGCCTTTTCGTCGCCCAAAAGAATTTGAGTAAGTCTGCCGCGAAGCTGGTTAGCGTCATAATCCGAGGTGTCAATAACATGGTCGGCATTCTGGCGAATAGGCGACAATACCTCTCTTTCATATTCCAACGCCTTCTCAATTGAACCGTTAAATCTATCGGAAAACGGGTGCTTTCTTCTTGTGAGCTTATATCTCTTAAGAGCAACTGTATTCTTTATGTCGAGAAAAATAGTTCTGACATGGTAATCGTATAACTGCTCTGCGATTCCTGCAACAGCCTTTTGGAATTCGGAATAAACGCCTTCTGTTCTAACATCGGCAACGATAGCAATTTTATTATATCTGTCGCTTTTTTCGATGAGCGAAATAAAAGTGCTGATAAGCTCAGCAGGCATATTATCAATACAATAATATCCCGTATCCTCCATAAAGCTCATAGCTGTAGATTTTCCTGCACCCGACATACCTGTCAAAAAAATTATATCCTTCATTATTCTTTTCTCCTACTCAGTTACTCTTATTTCCATTTCTAAATCAACGCCGCATTCTGTCTTAACTATGCTTGAAACCATTTTACAAAGCTCTAAAACATCCTTGCAGCTTGCATTGCCCTTGTTTATAACAAAGCCTGCGTGCTTTTCGCTTACCTGTGCACCACCGACCGAGGCTCCCTTGAGATTGCATTGCTCAATAAGTGCACCCGCAAAATACCCCTCCGGTCTTTTGAAGGTTGATCCTGCCGACGGATATTCGAGAGGCTGCTTCGTTTTTCTGCGAAGCATAAAATCATCCATTCTTGCCTTAATATCCTCGGCATTATCCTTCTTAAGCTTAAGGTAAAGTCCTGTGACAATACAGCCATTGTCATAATATGCACTATGACGATACGAGAGTCTTAAATCATCACCGCAAAGGCTTCCTTTATTTCCGTTTTCGTCAATATGGTCACAGCGATATAACACATCCTTCAGCTCACCGCCATAGGCTCCTGCATTCATAAACGCACCGCCGCCGCACGAGCCCGGAATGCCATACGCAAATTCGAGTCCGCTCAACGAATTTTCCAACGCAACACGACACACCTTCATAAGCTGTGCTCCGGCTTGGGCAAAAATCGTTTCATCGTCCAATACAACGACATCGCCGAAATCCTTGCCAAGTACAATAACAACCCCATCAATTCCATCATCCGATACGAGAAGATTTGAACCGTTTCCGACAACAATATATCTTTCTCCAAGCTCGCGGCATTTCTTTACGATTGCCGCAATTTCATCCTCGCTTGAGGGAAACAGCATAAGTCTGGCAGGTCCGCCGATTTTAAAAGTTGTATGAGCACTCATCGGCTCATTTTCTATATATGAAATTTTATTTTCCTTGATAAATTGGATTAAATCTGTCAAAAAATTTCACCTGTTTTTATATTATTAGCCCTCGAGAATTGCCGCACCGATTAGACCTGCATCGTTTCCGAGCTCGGCTTTGACAATTTTGGACTGAATCTTTGAGTAAACGCTGTAACGCTCGCTCTCAATAAATCTGCGAAGCGGACGAAGAAGCGTCTCACCCTCGTTACAAATTCCGCCGCCGATACAAATTACCTCCGGCTGGAATATATTTACGAGATTAATAAGTCCGCAGGCAACATATTTTATGTACTTATCAACAACCTTAATACCTGCTATATCGCCTCTACGCATTGCATCAAATGCAGTTCTGCCCGAAACCTTTCCCTCTTCCTTTGCAAGCTCGTGCATAACCGAATCAGGATATTCTGCCATAGCTGCCTTTGTTTGATTAATAAGAGCAGTTGCAGAAGCATAAGCCTCCCAGCATCCCTTACGACCGCATGAACAAGGCTCGCCGTCTACTACGATTACGGAATGACCGCACTCACCGCCGGCACAGTTAATACCGGAAACGATTTTGCCGTCTACGATAATGCCCGAGCCAACGCCTGTTCCGAGAGTAACGGCAACAAAATGCTTTGCACCATTGCCGCAGCCTGCGTAAGCCTCTCCGAGAGCAGCACAGTTTGCATCATTCTCGATATAAACTCTGTCGCATCCGAGTCTTTCTACAAGCATATCCTTTGCAGGAACATGATCAAATCCGAGATTGTTTGCATATTCGATTATGCCCTCCTTATTCGCCGTGCCCGGAGTACCCAGACCTACCGAATGAATGTCGGAAATTGTAACACCTGCTTCCGCCATAGCCTGCTTACACACCATAGCAATATCATCGAAAATCTCCTCAGGTGTGCGAGGCATAGCGGTAGGCGTCTTTGCCTTTGCAATAATTTCGTACTTATCGTTTACAACACCTGCAACAATATTCGTTCCGCCTAAATCAATTCCAATTCTCAACATATATATTTCCTCCTAAATGTTTTACGAATTATTCCAAATTTCGAGCTCTTTTTCGGATATTTCCATATCATCCATACCAAGGCCGTGCATAAGCTCCTTTGCACCATTATAGCCCATCTTCTTTTGACGATTATTCATCGCCGCCGTTTCGACGATAACAGCAAGATTTCGTCCGGGAGTAATAGGGACACAAATCACAGGCACCTTAACATCCAAAAGTCTTGTGTATTCATTATCGAGTCCGAGTCTGTCATATGCCTTTGTGGCATCCCAAGCCTCAAACTGAATAACAAGGTCAATCTTCTCCTTCGGCTTTACAGCACCCATACCAAAGATTCGTCTCGCGTTAATAATACCGATGCCCCTAACCTCGATGAAATGGCGAATATTGCTCGGCGACGAGCCCTCGAGAGTATTTCCGCTTACCCTTCGAATTTCAACAGCATCGTCTGCGATTAGTCTGTGTCCACGCTTAATTAGCTCAATAGCCGTTTCGCTCTTGCCGGCACCGCTTTCTCCGACTATGAGAATACCCTCTCCGTAAACCTCGACGAATACGCCGTGGCGGGTAATTCGAGGAGCAAGCTCTCTGTTCAAATATGCAATGAGAGAAGCAAGAAATGCAGATGTTTCCTGATTCGTCTTTAGCAAGGGTACATTGTATTCCTCGCAGGCGTCCTTGAAATAATCAGGAATATCGAGATCTCTTGTAACAACAGCCGCAGCCGGGTGCTGACCAAGCCAATATCCGAGAGCCATCTTTCGCTCGCTGTCGGACATATTCAGCAAGAATCCGAATTCCGTCCAACCGAGAATTTGAATACGAAGCGGGTCAAAATAATCGGTATAGCCTGTAAGGACAATACCCGGACGATTAATCTCACTTGTAGTAATCTTTATTTCGCCCACAGGCCTCGGAGTAAACACTACCTCGAGTTCATGGCTTTCGACAATCTTATCCAAGGTTACAAAATATTCTGACATAATCGCACCTCACATAGTTATTCAAATTTTATTATATCTTACATTTAACTATATATCAAGTCTAACCGGAAAAAATTTCTTATAAAATATATAATTTACTTTTTTCTAACGCTATGGTATAATCTAGTACAAGACAGAAAAACACAAAAAGAGGTAGGGCTATGGATAATGGGCTGAATATTGCAATCGGAACAGAAGCATTTCCGCCAACCATCGACGGAATAAGCACTGTTGCAAAATGCTATGCCGATATAATTAACGAAAAGCTCGGCAGAGCAACTATCGTTGTTCCGGAGGTTCCGAACAGCTTTGACTATAAATTCCCATACGAAATATACAGATATAAAAGCCTGTTCACCTTCGGAGAGGGTTATCCCGTCGGCTGGCCTTTCAAAAGAGAGTTCGCCGAAGACATCATCAGCAGAGACTTTGATGTTCTTCACAGCCATTGTCCTATAGCTACGAGCTATTTTTTCAGAAGAATAAACAGAATAAAGCGTATTCCGCATATACTGACCTATCATACAAAATATGAATACGATTTCGACAGCAGAGTAAAATCACTCGCCCTACGCCACAGAGCATACGGAATGTTGCTCAATAATATCAAGGCGGCAGACGAGGTTTGGATAACCAGCCGAGGTACGGCAGATAGTCTTCGCAGGGTTGGATATGAGGGCGACTTTGTTGTTATGCCAAATGGCTGTGATTTGCCTAAAACCGAGTGCAACGAAGCTATGAAGGCGATGATTAGAAGAAAGCACAATATTCCTAAGGACGTTCCGATTTTGCTTTTTGTCGGAAGAATGATGTGGTACAAAAATATACAAATCATTCTGGATGCCTGCAAAATACTGACAAATTCCGGTCGTGATTTTCGTATGATTATGATTGGAATGGGACCTGACGAATCTGCAATAAAAAAATATTGTCGAAGACTCGGACTCGACAATAAGGTTATTTTTACAGGAAATCTTGACGACAGGAGCGAGCTCCAAATATATTACGGCACAGCCGACCTGCTCGTTTTTCCGAGCACCTTCGACACAAACGGACTCGTTGTCCGCGAGGCTGCGGCATCGGCTACTCCGGCTCTTGTTGTCGCAGGCTCCTGTGCCGGCGAAGGAATAAAGGATGCCGAAACCGGCTTCCTCTGCCTCGAAACCTCTCGAAGCGTTGCAAGGGTAATTGATGAAATTATTGACAACACAGACCTGCTAAACCGCGTCGGCCACAAGGCACAAAACGACATCTACATAAGCTGGGACGAAAGCATCCAAAACGCTTATAACAGATACCAAACAGTTATTGATAAATTCAATTCAATCCCACACGGGAAATACGAGTATTAAAGATTTTATAAATCAACTACTCTGTATTCTCTATAATCAAAGCTGTCAATTATCGTTTGAATTTTCATACAACGGGAAATAATAGTTGTATATTGATATTAGGAGATGAGGGTATGTGCACAGCTGCAACATACAAAACAAAGGATTTCTATTTTGGCAGAACGCTTGATTACGAAATATCGTATGGAGACGAAATCGTTATCACTCCCAGAAGCTATCCGATTAGATTTCGAAACGGCGTTGAGACAAATGCACACAATGCAATAATCGGAATGGCGTGCATTATGGACAACTTTCCGTTATACTATGATGCAGTAAACGAAAAAGGTCTTGCTATGGCAGGGCTCAATTTCGTAGGAAATGCACATTATTACGACAGCATTAACGGTAAAGACAATGTTGCACAATTCGAGCTGATACTATGGATTTTGGCACAATGCGACAGCGTTAAACAGGCAAGACAGAAACTAAAAAAAATCAATATAACAAAGGAACAGTTTAGACCTGAGCTTCCTGCGGCACAGCTTCATTGGATGATTGCCGACAAAAACGAGACAATCGTGGTGGAGTCAATGAGTAGCGGGCTAAAGATTTGGGACAATCCTGTGGGTGTTTTAACAAATAACCCTCCATTCGACAAGCAGATGTTCAATCTCAACAACTACATCGGATTATCTCCACGCGACCCTCAAAACAACTTCAGCGACAAGCTAAATCTGGATATGTACAGCCGCGGTATGGGTGCGTTAGGCTTGCCGGGAGATTTGTCATCGCAGTCGAGATTCGTCAGAGTCGCATTTGTAAAAATGAATTCCGTTTCAGGCGACAGTGAAAACGAAAGTGTAAGCCAATTCTTCCACATTCTCGGTTCGGTTGACCAGCAAAGAGGATGCGACTATGTCAACGGCGACAAGCTCGAAATCACTATTTACACCTCGTGTTGTAATGCTGACAAGGGTATTTACTATTACACAACCTACGACAACCACCAAATCACCGCCGTTGATATGCACCGGGAAGATTTAGATTCAAGCAAGCTTATACAATATCCCGCCATAAAGGGCGAAAGAATATATTTCCAAAATTAAGCGATTAAACAAGCGAGGCGAAATTATGAATTGGGCAGAAATAAAGACTAATGATATTGCAAATGGTGAGGGTGTTCGAACCTCGCTTTTCGTATCGGGCTGCCGCCACCATTGCAAAAACTGCTTTAACCAAATGACTTGGGATTTTGGATACGGCAATCTCTTCACCGAGGAAACTATGGAAAAAATTTTCGAGAGCGTTGACCACGATTGGGTAAACGGAATATCGCTTCTCGGCGGCGAACCTTTTGAGCCCGAAAACCAAAAAGTGCTCGTGCCGTTTTTAGTTATGTTCCATGAACGATTTCCAAACAAGGATGTATGGTGCTACACAGGCTTCACTATAGAACAAATCCTCGGAACAACCGAGCCGAAAAGCCGTTGTGCAACAGATGTTAGCCGAGAAATGCTATCACTGATTGATGTACTTGTAGATGGTCCCTATGTCGAGGAACTTCATTCTATAACGCTGAAGTTTCGCGGTTCGTCGAACCAAAGAGTTATTGATGTAAAAAAATCAGAAAAGCTGGGTAAAATAGCTTTATACTTAGAATAAAAAATCGACAAAGGCTTTGAGCCTTTGTCGATTTTATTGCTTAATGATTACTTATAAAGCGGGCCGTAGTTCTTGCAAGCAGCATAATCGGCAGCCTGTGTATCCTGTGTGCCGAATGCCGACCAGCAATGTGGACGGAACACCTTTTTATCGTCAACATTATGCATATTAACAGGAATGCGAAGCATAGAAGCCAAAGTAATAAGCTCTGCACCAACATGGCCGTAAACTGTTACGCCGTGATTTGCACCCCAATTAGCCATAACGCTATAAACATCCTTGAACGCACCCTCGCCCGTCAGATTAGGAACAAACCATGTTGTCGGCCAAGTACGGTCGGTACGAACATCAATCGTATTATGAATTTCGTCGGGAAGGTCAACTGTATAGCCCTCTGCAATTTGGATAACAGGGCCAATGCCGTCAACAATATTCACGCGAAGCATAGTAACAGGCATTTCTGCCTTGCAACGGAAATGGCTGGAGAATCCGCCGCCTCTGAAGTATTCAAAGTTTGCTCTGCACCAATCTGTTGCATTTAGACAAGCCTTAATATCAGCGTCGGTCATTTCCCACCAAGGCTTCATACAGCCCTCGCCGTTTGCATTTTTACTTGCACCGCTGCCATCAAGTGCAGTTGCACCCGAATTAATAAGATGAATAAAGCCATTTGCCGCTCTACCCTCCGGCTTCATACCGGTAACTCTCCGGCAAGCCTCCGGACTCCAATATGTTCTAACATCGTGGAAGCAAGGAGCGGAATTTGAAACAAGATTTCCGAGAAGCATAGCAACTCCGTTGAGAGTGTCGTTTTCTGTCGCAAATGCTGTTGGCATCTTCGGGCCGTTCCAATCAAACGAGCTTGCCATAATAGCCTCGGAGAAATCAGCATTAGGAAGCCAGTCCGTCCAATTTCGCTGACCCTGGAAGCCGCCTGCAACAGCGTTCTTTCCGAGTGCCTCCTCGTGCCATCCCATTTCGTCGAGCTTCTTGTTTCCGAAAAGGATATCGCGGAATACGATAGTCATTTTTGTTACGAATTCCCAATCCTTATCGGGAGCAACAACCTTTGATTTTGTAATAATTTCAGGGAGTTTTTTGCCTGCATTGCAGTCGAATCCCTCCGGACAATTTTCCTTTACCCAAGCGATTGCTCTTTCGTATTCGTCGTGGTCATAAATTTCGAGCTTTATTCTGCGAATGATTTCGGTCATATCAACCCATTCTGCACGAATTCCGAGATACTTCTGGAACATTTCGGCATTACAGAAGCTTCCTGCAATACCCATAGCGATTCCGCCGAGATTTACATAGGACTTATTCTTCATCCAACCCACTGCAACAGAGCATTGTGCAAAACGCAAAATCTTTTCCGCAACATCCTGTGGAATTTCCTTATCGCTCATATCCTGAACATCGTGGCCATAAATGGAGAATGCCGGCATACCTTTTTGAGCATAAGCCGCCATAACCGCAGCAAGATAAACAGCACCCGGTCTTTCCGTACCGTTAAATCCCCAAACCGCCTTAATAGTTTGAGGGTCCATATCAAAGGTTTCGGAGCCGTAGCACCAGCAAGGTGTTACAGAAAGAGTAGCAACAACATTTTCTGTCGAAAACTGCTGTGCACATTTTGCCGCTTCTGCACCGCCGCCAATGGTTGTGTCACTGATTACGCATTGTACAGGAGCTCCGTCGGGATACCTCAGATTGCTCTCAATAAGAGCTGCGGCAGCCCTTGCCATATTCATAGTTTGCTCCTCAAGGCTTTCGCGTACTCCGCCCCATCTTCCGTCGATTACCGGTCTTATACCTATTTTTGGATATAACATTTATTTTTCCTCCTTGGAAAGTTCTAAAATTTTTACATATCTGTCATATGCTTTATCCCAAGCAGAATCTCCGCTCGGTTCATAATTGAATAGCCTCTCGTTTTCTGTAATAATTCTTCTGCCCTCTTCAACGCTCTCAATCTCGCCGAGTGCAATGAATTGGAGAATAATATTTCCAAGTGCCGTCGCCTCAACAGGGCCTGCACAAACAGGTATTCCCAATGAATCCGCAGTCATTTCACATAGGAAATTATCCTTCGTTCCTCCGCCCAATAGATGAAGAATATCGAATTTCTTTCCTGTGCACTCGCCGATTTGGGCTATCGCATATCTATACTTAAGTGCAAGGCTTTCATAAATACATCTTACCATTTCGCCAACCGTCTGCGGCTCTGCCTGACCTGTTTTTGAACAATAAGATTTTATTTTTTGTGCCAAATTACCCGGCTGCGAAAGCTCCGGAGCATCAGGGTCAACGAAGCATTTGAAGCGTTCGCTGGCTCTCGCCTCTTGCTCCAAATCGTTATAGGAATACGAATTCCCCTCGGCATTCAAATTTCGTTTCAATTCCTGAATGAGCCATAGACCGCTGATATTCTTGAGATAATTCACCTTGCCGTTTGCACCAAGCTCATTAGAAAGCTCGAGTGCGTTGCTCTGCTCTGTCAATATCGGTTCATCAAGCTCGCATCCTATAAGTGACCAGGTTCCGCACGAAAGGAATGCGGGATTCTCACCCTCTATGCTTGGCATTGCGGCAACTGCACATTGAGTATCGTGGCCGGCAACGGCAATAACATTCGCACCATTATATCTGCCAACAATACTTGCCGTTTTACAAAGAGGTGCAAAAAGCTCTGAATTAATCCCGAATTTCGCCATAACCTCGCTGTCCCAAGTCTTTGATACAGGAGAGAGCATTTGGGAGGTTGAAGCGATTGTGTATTCACAATTTTTATTGCCCGTAAACGCATATGCAAACAAATCCGGCATAAACAAAATGCTCTTTGCTTCGCCCAGCTTGCCCTCATTCATAAGCTGAAATAGGGTGTTAATTGGCATAATTTGATTACCCGTTCTTGAGTAAAGCTCATTTTCGGGCATAATCTGCTCAGCTCTTGCAAGAACGCCGTCTGTTCTTGAGTCACGATAATGAAACGGCTGTGCAATAAGTCTGCCGTTTTCATCAAGCAGTCCATAATCAACTCCCCATGTATCAAACGCAAACGAATCAATGTCGCCTGCCTTATCAAGTGCTTTTTTTATTTCCTCGACTATCATATCGAAATTATGACGAATATGGCCGTCGTCGGTAAGCGGAATATTATCAAAGCGATGAATTTCCTCGTAGCTGATTTTTCCATTATCGAATTTTGCCTTTATCGCTCTGCCGGAGGAAGCACCAAAGTCGAATGCTACTGCAGTTTTCACTTTACCACTCCCTTTTTGAGAAGTACATTTGCATAAATTGCACTCTCGCCTGTTGCGATTATAAGATAAGCATTCTTTGCTCTTTCGTAAAAGTCAAAACGCTCAATGAATTCAATTTCGTGATGGTCGGGCTCGTGCTTTTCGAGAAGCTCTTGATAGGTGTCCCAAATTGTCGGTCTGCCGCAGGTGTCGCCCGGAACAACCTCCATAAGACCAACAGGTCTTTCGGTATATGTATCGAGCGGAAGAAGAGTCAAAACCGCATCGAGAATTTCAGGTACGCCGTGGCCGTCGGCACGAATGACTATACTGTTTCTGCCAACCGAATGACTGGGAAAATTGCCGTCGGCAATAACAAGTTCATCGCCATGGCCCATTTGATCAAGTGCACAAAGAAGCTCCGGCGAAAGAATGGATGGTATTCCCTTAAGCATTAGTTTTCCTCCTTTTTATGAAGCACATCATCGTCCGGATTAAACACCTTGTATCCCGGATGACGGCCTGTAACCTTATAGTAGCCTCGAAGGTCAATAAGCTTTTGGATATTCTCGCGACTGATGTCGTGGCTTCCGCCGAGAATAACTGCGTTAATTGTAATCTTTGCCCAAAGCTCGAGACTTTCCATTCTGTAAAACGCAGTAATAACATCGCTTCCGACAGCTAGTGCTCCATGGTTTTCCAAAAGCATAACATCGTGTTCCTCAAGATATGGCTCAATAGCATTCGGAACCTCAACGGTTGACGGTGTGCCGTATGGAGTAAGCGGTACGCTTCCTATAACTGCAACATCCTCAATCATATTATACATATCCATAGCCTTATGAGCCACAGCGAAGCCTGTTGCTCCGGGTGGATGTGCGTGAATTACAGAAAAAACATCCTCTCTCTTTTCGTAGCATCGAAGATGCATTTTAATCTCACTTGACGGTCTCAATCCTTCAGCCGCCTCAAGTACATTTCCGTCCTTGTCAATACGAATTAGCTTTTCGGGAGTGATGAACGACTTGCTCATTCCTGTCGGTGTGGCAAGAATTGTTCCGTCCTCAAGCTTTACGCTGACATTTCCGTCATTAGCGGCAACCCAACCAAGCTGCCACATCTTATGACATACATCACAAATTTGAGCTTTTACTTCTTCTATATTTTGCATAATTACCTCCGTTGACATCATAAATTACGATGTTATTCAGTTACAGTATATTATAAAAGTAAGATATATGCAAGTCTAATAATTGTTAATTTGTTGAATAATTCTCATTTTTTTCAAAAACCTTTGTATGATTTGCATAAAATGTGCAACAGAGAGGATAATAAAAGTATTGGAGGTTTTTTATATGTCAAAATATTCCGGAACACAAACCGAAAACAATCTGAAAAACGCATTTTCAATCGAATCGAAGGCACGAAACAAATACACCTATTTCTCAGAAATAGCAAAAAAAGAGGGGCTTGAGCAAATTTCGGCATTATTTCTCAAAACAGCCGAAAACGAAGAAGCTCACGCGAAAATTTGGTTCAAGGAGCTTGATGGATTAAGCAACACGACGGACAATCTTTCCTCCTCGATTGACGGTGAAAATTATGAGTGGAGCGAAATGTATGTCGAATATGCAAAAACCGCTGAAGAGGAGGGCTTTGGCGAGCTTGCACAAAAATTCAAGCTTGTAGCCGAGGTCGAAAAGCACCACGAGGAGCGATACAGAAAGCTGCTCCACAACCTCGAAAATGACGAAGTTTTCCAAAGAAGCGAAATCAAAATATGGGAATGCCGCAACT